>JANMFO010000211.1:0-11410 GCA_031374245.1 Chitinophagaceae bacterium
AATAAAGAAGAGAGGGGATCGAAGAGTGGGTAATGTGAGGTAAGGTGGAGAGGCCATTTAGAAGAGAGAGATCGGTTTGGATGGACGAGGAGTTGGGAGTCGAAAGTGAGTGATCGTTTCCTGGTTAATATCAGCCACACCGGATTGTTTAATTCCATCTTTACCAGCAAACTAATGTCACTGGCTCTATTAGCCATTTCCTTATTAGGAAGCCGTGGCAAGAAGGAGGAAAAGATCAGTAAACAGTCAATTGCTATTTACTTAATCAGCGGGCTGGTACTATTCCTTTCAAGTACACTTTTACTTAACATCAAAACTGATCTTGAAACACTTGGGGTAATATATATGACAGTTACGGCAGTAGGATTTTTATTCATCCTTGCCGGTGGTAATTTATTAAGCCGGTTCATTAAACTAAATCTTGGCAAAGATATTTTCAATGAACTGAATGAGACCTTTCCGCAGGAAGAACGGTTACTCGAAAATGAATACTCGATTAATCTTCCGGCACAGTATAACTTGAAAGGAAAAATTCGTAAAAGCTGGATCAATATTATCAACCCTTTCAGGGGCTTACTCGTTAGCGGTTCACCCGGTTCAGGCAAATCTTACTTCGTCATTCAGCATATTATCAAACAACATATCAAAAAAGGCTTTACCATGCTGGTATATGATTTTAAATATGATGACCTGACAAAGATTGCCTACAATGTTCTGCTGAAAAATAAGCGAAGCTATAAGGTGATTCCATCATTCTATTCTATCAACTTTGATGATCTTTCCAAAAGCAATCGCTGTAATCCGTTGGATCATTCAACTATGTTTGATATAACCGATGCGACAGAGGCTTCCCGTTCCATTATGATGGGATTGAACAAGGATTGGATAACCAAGCAGGGTGATTTCTTTGTGGAATCCCCAATCAACTTTGTAACAGCCATAATCTGGTTCCTGAAAAAGTATAAAAGCGGGAAGTATTGTACGCTGCCCCATGTTATTGAGTTGATGCAGATTGATTATGAGAAATTATTTTCAATACTAAGAACAGAGGCCGAAATAGAAGTGTTGATTAATCCTTTTATATCGGCCTACCAGAATAATGCAATGGAGCAATTAGAAGGACAGGTTGCCAGTGCAAAAATTGGTATGGCCCGGTTGTCATCACCGCAGCTCTATTGGGTTTTATCAGCCAATGATTTTACGTTGGATATTAATAATCCGGATTCGCCGAAAATTATTTGCCTGGCAAATAATCCACAAAAGCAACAAATTTATGGAGCTGTGCTTTCTCTATACGTTACGAGGCTGATTAAACTGGTTAACCAGAAGAACCGGCTGAAGTCCAGTTTAATTTTTGATGAATTTCCAACCATCTATTTTAATGACATAGACAGCCTGATTGCCACTGCCCGGTCCAACAAAGTAGCTACTTGTTTAGGTATTCAGGACTTTAGTCAGTTAAAGAAAGATTATGGGGCCGATCAATCTGCTGTTATTATGAATATTACCGGTAACATTATTAGTGGACAGGTCACCGGGGAAACCTCAAAATTCTTATCAGAAAGGTTTGGGAAGATTAACCAGATCAAAGAAAGTATATCCATTAACCGCACTGATACATCCGTGAGTAAATCCAGCCAGTTGGATTTTGCAATACCCCAGTCAAAGATTTCAGGGCTTTCCTCCGGCGAATTTGTGGGAATGGTGGCCGATGACCCTACAAATAAAATAAAGCTAAAGACATTTCATTGCGAAATCATCAATAATCATGAACAATTAGCAGTCGAAACAAATTCATATAAGGAACTTCCGACAATAACAAAGGTTACCGCTCATATGGTAAATGAGAATTTTCGTGTCATTAAAAAAGAAGTTGCTGAGATAATTGAATTTGAAATTGAACGAATTCTAAACACCCCTGGTTTAGAGAACATTAGAAAGTGAGCTGCAGGGAAACCCCTACTAGTTTAGGATTATAATTGATAGCTATATTTATAAAAAATCGACCAAAAGTATATTATTTTTGCCCTAACACATTGTATATGAATAGAATGTAAGCAAAAAGGATTAATATAGATACAAACCAAATCGATAATACTCTTTTAAAAACAAACCGATATATAATTTTAAGAATATCATTGTTCCGAAAGTAACGAAATTTGAATAAGCAATATCACACAATGAGATAAATCACCTTAAACCAACATAGAAAGTGTTTAAATACCACCATACGGCTATTTCTGTCACCGATATTAACAGGTCGGTAGATTTTTACAGTAAGTTAGGCTTTCGAAAAGTTCTTGAATGGTCGTCAGACAGTAAGGACTTAACAATAGTTCATTTACTGCTTGACAGTTTTTTCCTAGAGTTATTTTGTTATCACCATCACACAGCGACAACCGTGCTACACGATTTGACCCACGATCTAAGGCAAATCGGAGTACGGCATTTTGCGCTTCAGGTAGATTCAATTATCGACGCAAAGACTTTTATAGAAAACAATAAAATAGCAACAGATATTGAAATCAAAGAAGGGAGAACTGGCGTAAAATATTTTTTTATAACCGATCCTGATAGAATTTTTATTGAACTCGTGCAAGATGACCGCAAATTTAAATGACGCTAAATTTACAATATGGCAAGCAGCAAAGACTTGAACGTTTAAAAAACGCTCAAAATGCTTATTGTCTTCTTGCACTGGACCATCAACTTTCGGTCGGTAGAATCAGCGAAATTGATTCATACAATGAATGGATCAAATTTGCAAATGAGGCGGATATTTCGGGAATTGTATTAAATAAAGGAGCATTTCGAACCATTTCGCCGTCAAATAAAAAGCCGATCATTCTTCAGACTATGGGTGCTCCTTCACAAAATAATACCATTGAAAAAATTTTAATTGGCTCCATTGAGGATGCTATACGATTCGATGCCACATGTATTGCTATTCAGCTGAATTTTGAAGACCAAAACTATTTACGGCAACTTGAAATCGGCATTTCACAAATAGAACGGGCAGGTGAATTTAATATTCCTGTCTTATGTATGCTAAACATGCCTCAGAATAAAAAACTTGACACTTCTCTTTTTATCAGATACGTAAAACAATGCTCTGAAATAGGCGTTGATTTAATAAAAACTACATTCCCCACTGATCTTGATATTAATAACAATGAATTGCGTCAGTTTATTCAGCATTCTCCGCCTCTTTTAGTAGCTGGGGGAGATAAAAATGAAAACTTTTTTGACGAGTTAAAGAATGCAAGGAACCTAGGGTTTAGCGGTATTTGTGTTGGACGGAATATATTTAAGTCCAAAGATCCAGGAGATGTAATCAAAACTACAAATCAAATATTCAGCAATGAATAATTCTTCAATCATTGAGAATGAAAAGCGGGTTCTGCTAACAAATCTTCCTGTCTACTATTCGGATTTTTCGCTAGAAACTATTTCTTCTATTTCAGACACACTTGAACTATATCTTAAAGAATTTACCACCGAATGTCTAAGAAGGTATTCATCAGAATTCTTGTCTCTACGTCTTGCCGAGGATGAGATTTTTTTCCTAGACGATAGTGGAAATTTTTATGAAGTATCATTGGCAGATGATGTAAAAAACTCAGATTGTTTGCTGATCGTAATCAGTGTACGAGGAAATACAAGGCAATATATACTGGAAGATTTCGATTTTTCACTTTCTGAAAGTTTTGGAAAATATCAGTCATTTAATATAACGTACCCCAAAAAACTGAGATTGAAACCGCCAGAATTACAAAGCCTTATTACGGTTATTTTTGAAACAGGCTATAAATGGTTTTTCGAAAAAACGGTTGATCTTGCGAAAAATGAAGAAAATAAATTGGGATACCAGTTGTATGAATTTGCCGGAACGGTCATACATTCAAAAACACTATTGAATAATTTATGGTTTGGCTCGATCACAGAGGGCTTTGGGTTTCGGTTATTAAACGAGTCCGTAACCAGAGAATCCTTTAATATTTTCAACAGGAGTCGAAATAAATTTAAGCAGAGTGTTAACACATTTGTGGCAGAATTGCTTAACACTAAATTGCCGGAAGCGCAGTTATTAATGATTCATGCAATCAAGGAAAAGGGCCCAATTGATGCAAATCTCAAAGAAGCTACCTACGCAAAAACAGATTCCCTTTATGCCGCAACCTTAAAAGCACTGTATGGACAAAATCAGTTTACTGTTTACCCAGTATTCGAAAGTGATAAAATTTGCGTTGTAGGCTTGTTTGAAACCAAAAACAAAACTGAATTGATTCCGATTCTCGAACGACATAAAGCAGAGTTAGATGAAGTTTGTAAAAGTTCTGTTGGAGGAATTAAAAGTTTATTAGCCAAGCTAAAAACTGGAACAAAAGGGGTTTTATCAATGATATGGGGTTCAGCAGAAGTAAAACCAGGTATTTTTGGAGTTAAGTTCGACCTGAAAAAAATTTTCGGATATTTTACTAAAAAATACCCCAAAAATTAAACCAGCAGTTGATACTTAAATATCTAGTATCCCTTTATTATAAGTTCATAGATTAGTCGCACATTTTCTATTGTTTTCTCAAATCGGTTTGTAAATACCAGGCAATTATGTTGTCTGTACTCTTGTATTTTAGAAGGGTTAAAGTTTATTTTATAATCAGCTAAGATATCCACTGTTCTTTCCAGTCTTTCTGCCGTAGCAATTTGGGTCTTAAGGTGATTCTCATCTTCTGGGAGTACGATTATTTTGACGCAAATAAATGAATCTACCAGGTTCAGGTCCCTTATATTAAAATCGACAACATAATAATCATTGCTATTAACTGCTATAATGAATTCGTGGTAAGGCATGCCGTAAAAATATCTATGGGCCTTATTTGCCAGCATAAAAAACTTTTCGGCTTCTAATCTTTGAAATTCTTCAATCTCAACATTAAATCGTCCGAGATCCTCTTTACGAACCGGCCTAGTTGTATACCAATTGACCAAATTGAAACCATAATCTCTAACTAACCCCTTTATCAAAGTTGTTCTACCGACACAAGACGTACCAAAAAGTACAACTAACATTTTTGAAGATATTGAGTCATGGAATTTAGTTTTTATTCGGCAATGTTATGGTATTGCTTTAAATAACGAAAGAGTCAAAATCGCACATTTTACAACTTTGCATTTGGTCCTGATAAATAATTCAATTATTTTTTCAATTGTATCATGAAAGAACATAGGGATTAGGCACCTTACAATAGTTTTTATTGACACCGCATTACAAAACAAAATAGGTTGGATTTCGGAATGTCTTATGGTTTATTTTTAAGGTATTGAGTTTCAATTCTTGATAAATTCTTGTAGAGGTTACGATTTGTCGAAATTGATTCTTTGTATACTCTTTGCTTTATTATCTTTCTTAAAATAATTTCTTCAATTCATTAGTATCTGGCAATACATCTTTCACTCCCTTCGGCGGCTCTTTTGTAGTTTTGAAAGTTGCAACTCCCATTCCCTTTTCAATGCTCTTGACAGAGAATTCCACAACCGTATTATTCTTCTCTTTACACAAAACAATTCCAATACTACTATTTTCATGTGCCAGTTTAATTTTATCATCCAATACATTCAAATAGAAATTCAATTGTCCTGCGTATTCAGGTTTAAATTTACCTTTCTTTAATTCAAAGGCTACTAAGCATTGTAAATGGCGATTGAAAAATAAAAGGTCAATAAAAAATTCATCGCCATCCAGTTCAACCCGAAACTGATTGCCAATAAAAGAAAATCCTTTTCCCATTCTAAGTATGAAATCTCTTATGTTGGCAACAATCTTATTTTCAACTTCTCTTTCATCAACAGTATCTCCCAGGTTCATATAATCCATCAGGTATTCATCATTGAAAAGCTGAACTGCCGAAACATTTAATTCTGATGGCAGAGCTTTTGCAAAGTTGTTTGGCAGCATCCCTTGCTTTTCAAATAAGCGACTGTCAATATTATGCTCTAATACAGAAACGGACCAAAATTCATTTGATGCCTTCGTCTTATAAAAAGATCTCTCGTCCCGTTCAACGCATTTATTCAGAATCAAAATGTGATGAGTGAAGCTAATTCCAAAAAAGCCATCTAATTTGGCCGTTGCCAACGGCCAAATTCCATTGTTTTGATTTTCAATTCGTTGCAATGTGGCCGTCGCTGATTGCCAAACTACGGAATTTTCGTAAGCCTCAAAGAATTGACGCATTTTGCGGTGATTTCTGGCTGAAAATCCTTTCAAACCCGGCATTTGTTTCTGGAGGTCTTCTGAAATATTCTCTAAAACATTATTGCCCCACTTTTCTTTTGAAATTTTTTCTGAAAGTGCTTTACCTGCCTTAAAATACAGAAGAATCTGTTCCCGGTTTGCAAGCCTCGCAGCCTGGTAACGGCTCTGTATTATTGTTTGCTTAAGCTCATTTACAAATTGCAGATATGATTTTGTTGGTTTCATTTTATTGATATTTAAAGAAAGTAAATTGTTTTATACTGCCATTAATTTTGATGCTGGCATTTGCTTGAACTTGGTACGCAAGGCTTTCATATCATCGCTAATTTTCCTTTCCAGTACATGCACATAGATTTGAGTAGTGGAAAGCTTTGTATGTCCAAGCATCTTGCTGACAGTCTCAAGCGGGATACCATTATTGAGTGTGATAGTTGTGGCGAAAGTGTGGCGGGCAAGATGAAAAGTCATGTACTTTTCAATTTTACAATGCGTTGCAATCTCTTTCAAATAATCGTTGACTTTTTGATTAGAAATATATGGCAACACTCTCCCTTTCTCAATAAGTAAAGGATCATCCTTATACTTGTCAAGCAATGCAAGTGCCTGAGGGAGTAAAGGGACACTTACTTTTATTTCTGTTTTCTGCCGTGAAGTACGTAACCAGTATTCCTTATCAATACCCATCATGATATTCTCAGTACCGAGTTTCGCCATGTCTATATATGCTAATCCTGTATAACAAGAGAACAGGAAAATATCCCTGGCTTTATTCAACCTCTCATTTGGCAGGGCGGTTGTTTCAAGTGCAGCAATCTCTTCCTCAATCAGAAAATCCTTTTCAGTCTTTTGAAATTTTAGTTTGTAGAGTATAAAAGGATCTTTAGGAATCCATTCCAGTTTGAAGCCCTGCGTTACAATTTTCCGTAGCCGCTCCATATGCTTCATTACTCCATTATTTCCAAGCGGATTACTTTTATCAAGAGGCGTGGTAGTTCTCAAGAAAAGTTCAAACTGTGTAATGAATTGATAATTTAGGTTAATCAACCGTATATCATCCACCCTGTATTTGTATTGAAGAAACTTTTGAATATACTTTTCCGTTGCACCATAATTTTTCATCGTTCCTTTCGACAGCAATATCCTGGAACTAGTTTCATGATAACGAATAAGGGACATGAGGGTGGATTGCCCTTCATTGTCACCGACATAAAGCCGCTTAATAGCATCGGGGTTAATTAAAGCCTTCTGTTCTTTTAGTTGCCGGTAACAGTCAATTAGCTTTAACCTTGCTTCGTCAAGTAAAGGATTAATCCTGTTGACCAGTTCTTTACTTCCTTTCGCAATTTGATTCCTTGCATCCCATAGGGAAGGTTCAATAGTTTTGTTTAAAGAGATTTCAATTCTCTTTTTGTTGACAGTAATTCTTGCATAGATTAATGCACCTGATAATTTGCTTGTGGAGTGTCGAATGATGAAACGCACACCGAAGCTGTTAGTACTTTCCATAACACACAGTTTTTAATTAAAAAATCTTGCTCCTCAGTACTATTGTATGCTGGAAATCACTCACCCGAAAACTCTGAATAAGTGATTGATGCAATACACAAATTCAAAATTAGCAGGCAGTTATGGTGAAATTGAACTCACCCGTGAACTCACCAGAACGATGAATTGCTTTGTATTTATTTGAATGATTTGGGGAAAAGAAAAACCGCAAATCATTGATTTGCGGTCATTTGCACTTTTTTGAATTAGTGCTTGTCGGGAAGACAGGATTCGAACCTGCGACCCCCTGGTCCCAAACCAGGTGCGCTACCGGCCTGCGCTACTTCCCGAACTTCTCCGGTTTATAACCGGAATTGGGTTGCAAATATATAGCCTTCCACTCTAATTACAGCGTATTTTTAAAAGAGAATGAATTTCATAAAAAAACCAGAAAAAGGCGGTTAAACCGGCTCTTTCTGGCTGAAATATTTAATTGCCTGCTTTAATTTTATTTCGAAACGCTAAGTGGCTTAGTCGTTGAAAAGTACATTAGCTTATCCATCTGGTTATTTACCACATCATCCAGATAAACAACAAAAGCGACCACGATTTTTTGACCCTTTAAGTCTGGCATCTGATCAAAAGGGAAAAACAGTTCGAAATTTTTAGCGGATTTATTGTAACTGACTTTTGTATTGGGCAACAAGTTCATTTTCCGGTATGCTGCAGCTGTTCCACCCCAATTATAATATTGGTTAGTAGTTTTAATATAATAACCTTCTTCGTTCACCAGTCTTGCTGCAAAGTATACCTGGCCTAATTTGGCGTTTGTTCTTAAATCAAAAGAAGGGCGGACAACCAATCCTTTGCGTACAGGGTCATTTATTACATCCAACTTAGTAAAATTAACCACACTTACTTTAGGCACAAGCAAGTTTGATTCTTTTTGATTTTTTGGATATAGTGCTGATATCAGTATTTTATCTCCAGCAGACAATATATAATTTGTCTTTACGGAATATCCATCCATCGTTTCCGATACATCTACAGAATAATGCATAATTGACTTAGGATCATAGGTAGTACCATTTGTATAGAATTGCTCACTTACCTCAAATACATTAAAATCAACTTTATCCTTATCCCATCCCTGGGACTCTTTATAATATTGGTAAATAGAATCTGATTTGTTCCATTTGATAGCACCCGGAAAACTTTGCTCATGCAATAATCCAAGTGCATGACCAAACTCATGTGTTACCACACGGGTTAATTCAATATTATCCCAATGATTAGGATCGGTTTTGATTTCATCTTCTATTTGCTTCCACGTATAATTAGAATTGATGCCTTTACTTTTAAGTTTAGCTATATAATAGTCAGCATCAGCAAAAAAAATTGTGTCAAAATTTATTGTTTGCTCATTTTGCGGCCTGAAATACGCCTCAGTGCCAACGGCTGAATTATGCCCGGAACCTTTTCCTAATTTTATTCTCAGGTCGGTTTTACTACTCGTAGTATCAGGTACAAATTTAAAAATAATGTTGGCATAGGTTTCCCATTGTTTAGCACTTAGCATTACTTTTTCCCGGACTGTTTTGCTGCCACCCGGCATAAACTTTACCAGTATTGTCGATCCATTATCCCATGTACGATAATTGTCGCTAACCCCCCTGTTACCCGTCGTATCAATTTCATGAAACATAGCATCGCCAAGTACAGTAGTGCATTTCCCTTTCGGGAGTTTGTGCCTCTGTGCTTGCACAGTACCCGCTATGTAAGACAATACAATTGTAAAAAACAAATACTTTTTCATGTTGCCTGATTTTAGATTGTCAAAAATAATGCTGCTTGTAGCCTGGTGAATACCCATTACAGGGTATTTATCTTGTATTACTGCCACGTATTCTGCCCACTGATTATTCAAAATACACAAAAAAACTATAACAAGTGAAACTGTTCAATAATTGTAGTTTACTTCAAAATAATAAAGCCTGTCAACTAAATAGTTGACAGGCTTTGAGACTACGACTTTTACTTTTATTGCTTCTTAAGTCTTATTAAATAAGTCCCATAACTTCCTATTGTAACAGTATGAGCCAGAAAAACACCGAACGATTGATTACATGGAGATACAACATTATCATTACTGGCAACAGTATTAACAGATAAGTTTCCAAATGTATTCCACGGATAATCCCCGTACACCTGCTTTGCAACAGAAGTAACATTTGTAGCAGGGTTAATAGTTACAATAATCGGTTGATTATTAGTTGGAGCAAGGTATCTAAATGACAAATGGGTTGCATCAATCTGAGTGACCGTAATAACATCGCCGGGGAAATAATCTTGCCAGTCATCCTGAAGTACAACATAATTTCCGGTAGGAAAAAGAGCCGCATTATATTGGCAAATAGCCGAAAACCTGATAGAAGGGCTAAAGCCAGGATGATCAGGTTGAAAGGCTGCTGCATAGCCAAGACCTATTACGGGAAAAGCTTCATATTTTTTCCCCGATTGGGCATATACATCTGCGCCAATATCATAATTATCTCCAAGGGTTATAGCAGTGCCAAAAAGTGTTGCAATTTGTGCTGCCGTAACTGTGATATTTTTAGGGAAAGAAGTTACTCCAGCCTGAAAAACTTTTACATTACCGTTGTTATTATTTTTTCTAATGACAATGTCAAATTTTAAAGGTGGTATATCATTTGGAAAATATAAACTGACATTCACTTTACCGTTAAAGCCTGCCAGATTTGTCATATCAATAGCTGCACTGCTTGTAGCATCTTTTACAATAAGCGGTGCCGGCACTCTTTCCAAAGCTGTTTCCTTTGAAACCGGCCCATCATTTTTTTCACACCCTGCAAAAAAAACAGAGGCAATCAGTATATAAATTATTATGTATTTTTTCATTTTTAATTTTTTATTATTTAAAAAAATTATGGCATCCAGAATACTTTAGATGAACCTGGTGTTTTTTGTGCTGGGGCATTGCCGTTTAAATCCAGTTCTGATTGACTCCAGGGTAATGATAGCGGAAAGCTATTCGTCAATTGTACCGGAACCGCTGGTTGAGGTATACGAAAAGGATTTCCGTTAACTGGCGGTTGCACCAAACCTCCCGGAGCCATTGCCGGATTTTTGGGATCAAATAAAACCGGGTAACTAGTCCTTCTGTAATCAGTATATTGATCTACTGAAGAACCGACGCTTTGCAGCCATTTCTGTGTCATTATATATTCCAGTTTTTTTGTTGCAGAACCTGCATCATACAATGCAAGAATTGCATTGATATAAGTTGTTTGTGTGCCAAGTGCCGGAACTGTTTGAGTTGGCTTTACATAATTGGTAATTACATAATCAACCTGCGCCATGGATGCTGTCATGGCTGCGCTAAATACTGCTCTTGCATCACCAGCTATCACACCACTATTAATTAATTCAGCTTCGAGATACAACCTGTCTGCATAAGTAATAAGCTTATACGGAGCTGCACCAGTACCGCTGTTTGCAGTTGCTGTACCACCTTGTCCATCATCATATCTTCCACCTACTGGATAAATGCCGAATAAACTGATACCGTTTTGTTGAGAGCCATTTCTGTCAGAACCGACAGATCCGAAAAACATGCTAACAAAATTTCCGTCCCTGTATTCGGCAGTG
>JANMFO010000218.1:0-25089 GCA_031374245.1 Chitinophagaceae bacterium
TTGAATTCTTTAATGGCATCCAGGATGGCATTGACCGGTAAATCCTGGTAGACTTTAGTGGTGATACTTATTTTTTCATTATCAGCAAAAGTTTTAGTCTTCGAAGCCATTTTCTCTCCGACTTTTATAAAATCCCCTTCCATCATTTCTGATTCAACAGCATGGACAAGGAAAATTACTCCTTCTGTTTTTTTACAGAATTGTACGGCAAAATTCAGTGCCTTTTCAGCATTGGGAGAGAAATCAGTTGGTACGAGTATTTTTTTCATGATTGAAAGTTTTTGCGGATGTTAAATAACAAAGAATCCGGATGGTATCAAGTGATTTAAATCAGCAGGATGTTTGATTTACATATTTCATCTTTTTCTCATTTTGTATCTGATTGGCTTTCATGGCTGTCCGTGGTTTCTAAAAATAAAAAAGCGGCAGTTTTAAAACTGCCGCCCAGGTATAAGTACTATTCAAAATTTTAATATCGCTGCGTTACTTTGTAAAAGAAGATATCTGGCGGGCCTTCCTCACCGGCTTCTTTCATTTTATCTTTCAGGTCTTGTGAATTCATAAAAGCTTTTGCCTTATCCATATCAGTAATAGCAAATACCAATGTTATATTATGAGTGTCGCCAACGCTGTGAGCAACCACTCTATCTGAAAGGCCTGCATCGGTTCTTGCCTGTTTGTGGCTGTCAAATACTTTTTTCCAGGCATCCCAGTCTTTTACTTTATTCCGCATCATTACTCTGATTGTTGATTGTAAGGCAGTGGTGTCATTCACCACCGATTTGAGAAAGTCCACTACAGGGGTTCCAGTTACTCCTACTTCTTTCATTTTGGCTTTCAGGTCGGGTGAGGCGGCAAATGCTTTTGCCTTGTCCACATCATCCATTTTTACAGCTACCAATAACATATTGGAATCTTCTGTTCCCCGTGCAATTACATAGTTGTGCAATCCGCTGGCAAGGCGAAATGAATCATGCGACTCATAACCTGTTTTCCATTTTGCATAGTTGGCCACTTTATGCCTTATAATCATGATGGAAGTAGGACCTGATGGAGCGGTGACAGTTGTTTCTATTTTGGCATCGGTACTGTCTGCCATCGGTTCATCTGTTTTTTTGTCTTCTCCTGAATTACAGGAACCCAGGAAGAGAGTACTGGCTGCAACAAATAATGTTGCCAATAATTTGAAATGCTTCATTTGGTTTTAATTTTTTATTTAAGTGACTATGAAAATAACAGGGAACAGAAGAAGTATGCAGAAGATGCGGAATTGATAATGAAAAAATAGCATTAATAATTGAATTGCAAAAAAGTTTTTCTTTTCCCGAATTGGAGTGTGGTTTGTAAAAATAATTTGCTGCGGTTGGTGTACCGGGTATAGCTTAAGGATCTTCTGAAGACGGTCTATATTATTTTAAAACTTTAAACGATGTTTCAGCAAGCCGGGATTTTGCTTCTTGCCAGCCAGCTGGCTTATCACTTTCCCACCTCAGGGTTTTGTATTTGTTCGAAAGCTTCCTGATTTTTGACATGGCCTCTTTGTGTGTCCCTGTGTTTCGAAATTGCAGCATTACTTCTTCATTTTCCCATACTGTCAATGTATAACCAATCCTCCAGCCCTTATTACCTGCGACTGCAGAAATACATCCGGCAGATTTTTTAGCCTGTTTCATTGAACGTACAGATAATGAAGCAAATTCAAAAAAACGCCAGATACTGCGTACATGTAATTCTGTAGCGATGATTATCATACTACTTTTTAAGTGATAAATTTACAAACGTTATTGTATTTCCAGATTAGTTTTTTAAAAACAAGGTCCACCTTATACATTAGCAATAGCATTTCAACAAAGGTTTCGGCTTGTACAAAGCCGGACAATGAAACATCGCCAGCCCTATTTATTTCAGATAGAGTATTGAATTTGGAATTTATACATCTCCTTCATTATACGAAAGTACCAGGCTCATAATTTTTGATTCTACCTTTCTGTGTTTTACCCCGGCTTTATCCAGCATAAACTTAGATGCTTTAAATACATCATTGCCTTCATATTTATCTGACAGGTAAATGACTTCTGTAATCCCGGATTGAATAATGGCTTTTGAACATTCATTGCAGGGGAAAAGTGCCGTATAAATTTTGCATCCCTGCAGGTCCATTCCTATATTATTTAAAATGGCATTCAGTTCTGCATGGCAGATGTAGGGATATTTTGTATCCAGGTATTCTCCTTGTTTTTCCCAGGGAAATTCATCATCATCACAACCAATCGGCAACCCATTGTACCCGGCACCTACTATCTTATTTTTTTCATTAACGATACAGGCACCTACCTGTGTACTGGGATCTTTGCTCCGTTTGGCAGACAGCAAAGCAACACCCATAAAATACTCATCCCATGAAATATAGTCTTGTCTCTTTTTCAAGCTAAGTTGATTTTTTACTTATGAATTTTTGATTGATTCTTATACGAATTTATCGAATTGCTGAAATAATAAACTGATAAATTTCTTTCCTGCCGGGTTTCAATTATAAAAATCCCCAGGTAATGAGACCCGTTTGGAAAGGGGGAAGTGCATATCCCGGTTTCGGAATTATTTGAACGGCATAAATACCTGTAACCTTTTCATTCCCCAAGACGTCGGGTTATTACAACTAACCCGACAATAAAATTTTACCGTTTGTCAAATACTATGACAACTGCCTGTTTGTATTGTATAACTTGAAAAAAACATCAGTCATGAAAAATATCTTCCTGTTTGTTTTCTGCACCATCATTGTTGTAACAGTCCATTCGCAGGATGGGCATCCGGCTACTCCAGCCAGTTCAAAAATGGCCATTGAAAAACTTACGGCTGCTGACTGGCAGGCTGATCTGCGTTTCCTTCAACAAACTGTTCATAAGGATTATTCTTTTTTGTTTAAGAAAGTAACTGCTGCTGCCTTTGATGCGGAAGTGGAAAAACTATATAAGGCAATACCCGTAATGAAAGACCATGAAAGGGTAGCAGGGCTTGCAAGAATCGTTGCTCTTTTCAAATACGGCCATACAGATATCGGTTGGAGACAAAGCCCCATTAAATACCATGTGGCGCCGGTAAATTTTTACTGGTTCAATGACGGTATGTATGCAGAAGGCGCAGATAAAAAATATGCAACTGTAGTTGGTGCAAAACTGGTGAAGGTGGAGGGAGTGCCGGTGATGAAAGCACTGGAAGCTGTGAAGCAATTGGTACCTACAGAAAATGACCAATACTTTAAAGCGTATGGATTGGATTTCCTGGTTATTCCTGAAGCGCTGCATGCACAGGGTATTGCTAAAGAACTAAAAACAACAGTGACATACACTTTTGAAAAAGATGGAAAAACGTTTGAGCAAATAGTAACTGCGCTGGAAGGTTATCATTTGCCAAGGAGCTATGGCTTTGTAACGCCGGGCCCGGATTGGTTAAGTATAAGGGATCAGCAAAGTACCCCGTATTACCTGAAGAATCTTGACAAGAACTATTATTTTGAATACCTGCCGGAAAGTAAAACCGTGTATGTTCGGCAGAGCCAGGTATTGGATGATAAAGAGGAAACTATTCCTGCGTTTTATAAAAAAGTATTTGACTTTATTGATAAGAACGATGTGGAAAAACTGGTGCTGGATGTGCGGCTGAATGGCGGTGGCAATAATTATAAGAACAAACCGGTTGTTACGGGTATTATTGAAAGCAGGAAAATTAATAAACCTGGAAAATTATTTGTCATTATTGGCCGCAGAACTTTTTCTGCCTGTCAAAATCTGGTGAATGAACTCAGCAATTATACTAATGCTTTATTTGTTGGTGAACCTACGGCAGAGAATATCAATTTTTATGGTGATAACCGGAGAGTGGAACTGCCAAAAAGTAAAATCCCGGTGTTTCTTTCTTTTGCCTGGTGGCAGGATAAACCACAATGGGAGAATGCTGACTGGCTGGCACCGCAGCTGGCTGTTGATATGAGTTTTGATGAATACCGTTCCAATAAAGATCCTATGCTTGAAGCTTGTCTTAATTTTTCAGACAAGGATCCGGTGATAGATCCAATGGCTTATTTGAAAGAATTATTTATGGCAGGCAAACTTGATGAAGTAGAAAAAGAAGCAAAAAAGATAGTAGCTGATCCGAAGTACCGCTATCTTGATTTTGAAACTAAGATCAATGATGCTGGTTACAATATGCTAAATGGAAAGCAGCTTGAAGCAGCCATCTTTGTTCTTGAGCTGAATACTAAATTGTTCCCGAAATCAGCTAATGCCTGGGACAGTTTCGCCGAGTCAAATTGGAAAGCAAAGAAAATTGATAAAGCAATAACATGTTATAATAAGGCAATCGAACTCGACCCGCATGGTGTTACGGGTGAAAATGCAAGAAAGATGCTGAAGCAGATACAGGCCGAAAAAGGAAATTAGTCAGATGTTATTCGCATAAGGCTCGATAAGTTGTGGAGTTTATCGTAGATAGAAGATCAATAATAATAAATCCATCTAACATGTAAATCATTTCTGCAAGACTCGTTTGTGAAAGAAGTTTATTTTGCTGTTATATCATTCTTTTCGTAGGGGCCTTTAAAAGTAGAAGGGTCTATACTAAAATGGCGGGTATAAATATTTGTTTGCTGGAAAAGATTTTTTAACCAGGTGGCTGTTTGTACAAATCCCTTTGCATCCCTGGCATCAAAATCATTTAGCTCTAATCCATTTGCTTCTTTCATCATCGACTGGGGATCATCCAGATAGTAGTACAATACAGCAAGGTTAAAATAACTGGCATACCTGATTTTACGATCATGTTTACTTGTTGAAGGATATGTTTTCTTTATTTTTTCAAAATAATCAATCACTGGTTTTAATTGTTCCCGGACTCCCTCAATTGAACTGCTGGCATTCATACTGAATAATACTTCATTCATCTGTTGAAAAGCCTGACGGTGGGCTGTATATTCAGGGTGTTTCCTGCTATCAATAATCCACATGAAATCATTTGCTGTTACTTCATTAAAACCAAAATTATCAGTGATGCGTTCGTTCAGATAATGCATTGCCCTGTTTACACAGTTTCGGTATAAATCTTTAGTTACTGTCAATGAATTCAGCAGGAAATAACCTTCTGCAAGATGTCTGAATGTAAATTCAGGGCTTCTATACACTTGTTTTTGTCCACGGCTGGCCAGTTCCTGGTCCATCACATGCATTCCTTTATAGTCGGTGATAGTCGCAGTTGCATCAAAAGTATATACCACTTCCTGGTGGTAGAAAACCCTTGTGCCTGTAACCTGCCCGTTTCTGTTCTTGATACTTTCTGCTCTTTCTTTTACCGAAACAGATTCGGGTAAGAGGTCTCCTAATTTTACTTTTATAGTGATATGCCCTTCCTGCGGCAATTTCCGCCAACCTTCGAGTTGTACTGTTTTTTCCGGCGACATATCCTGTAAAAAAGGCTGCATCAGTTTAGTGCCTTGCATTTCCACATTATAGGTACGGTAAGTACTGTCAAGGCGAAGTTTTGGAAGTGAGCGGTATTGGACGGTGAAATGGTAACGGTCAAGGTCTACAGCTTTTTGGGCGGCAAGAGCCAGGGGAAATACAAACAGGGCGAAAAAGTATAGTTTTTTCACAGTTTCGGATTTTGTTATTCAATTAACGACTAAACCCTGGAAATATTTTCAAAGAAACAGCCTGATTTCCCTTAGTATTTTTCTTTTACCGTCGTGTATTTACCCAATTTAGTTGGTAACATGTCAGAATAATTTGTGTATAGATCAGATATCCTGATTTGCTGAAATGATAAAACAGCAAACACAATATATTTTACTAAGAAATTTATAGTATAAATTGTTTTTATTATTGTTCGGAATTCTGTAAAAAAAGAAATGAATATCAAGTGATGCCAAACTTGCCTAACTAATCAATATCTTCAAGACCAAAGCGGCTGCCAATTTTTAAAAAAGCAAATGCAGCTTTTTTTTTCAGTTCCATTTCTATTATAGCTTATAATAAGTATATCCCATATGCCTTCTGATTCTTTTTTGGTAATGTATTTTACAATTCTATAGCTGCTGTCCCTGTTAACCGATTCGTTGATACGGATACAAACCGCATCCACACCTTTTTTTCTTCCCCAATACTATAGTTTGCAAAATCTTTCCAAGCTCTTTTTTTATCACTGCCCCGGTATATAATATAAGGAGCAGCTTTGTAAAACATTCCGGATTTGGTTATTTCAGGATCGGCGAAATAAACGTTTTTACAAATAGAAAGTAATGATTGTAATGTAGCAGCTGCTTTAATAGGGTCAGTTTGAATATGCTATGCTTTAGCAAACGATACCGAGGCAAATCCGGTAATAAAAAGTATGAAGTGTTTTACTTTCATAATTTAATAGTTATCAAATCTACTTAAATAAAAAAGTTGGGAAGGGGGTACTGAACGATGATGGGTGCACCGGAGAAGGACTGGTGTAAATTTGGAACGGAATCTGAAAACAATTATGATTGCTCCATCTTCAGG
The DNA here is from genome assembly GCA_031374245.1 of Chitinophagaceae bacterium. Classification (GTDB taxonomy): domain Bacteria; phylum Bacteroidota; class Bacteroidia; order Chitinophagales; family Chitinophagaceae; genus JJ008. Next base: position 6,537 of record JANMFO010000218.1, read on the forward strand.
TTGTAACGGATAATATCCCAATATTCTTTTCCATAATCGGCGAATATTTCACTACCTGCAGGAATATTCTTACTGGCTTTAATAAAAACCTTCAGACCAACCTCTGCATATTCGGCATTATTCGTCATGCCTTTTACCCTTTTCAATCCTCTTGCATCATTGGCATAGCGGGCCAATGCGTCCGGGTGTGGCCGTGCATCAATTACATGGGTTCTTTTGACATAATATATATAACCATTTTCACCATTGGTGTGGTCAACCTCTTTCCAGGTAGTAATCGTTCCTTTGTATTCAACTATATGCGTTCCCTTTGGAATAAAAACTTTGGTAAAAAGCCCTTTACCGGCTCCAGCCAGGCCAGATCGTTTAACGAATAATTTATTTTCAGGTATTGTCATGAGGCGGCAAAGATAGTAGCTGTGGCCGGAATCTGAAAAGTGCTGTTTTTAACCATCTTTGCTGAAAATATTCTTCCTGGCAGTGCCTTACCCTGATAGTATGAGTCGGGACTGGTTTTATAAATCCATCAACCACCATAGGTTTTTTTTGATCGTTTCTTACTGGCACCAGCCGATTTCTTTTCTATAGCTGTTTCGGGAGTAATACTTTTTTTATCAGCAGGAAGATGTGGAAAGCCAGGAAAATCCTGGTCAATATGCGGATCAGGATTTTGTTGCACCTCTTCTTCTTTTTTTAACGGATTTGATTTTGCAGCCATATTAATTATTTTAGAATTATATTTTAAATAATCATGCCAGCTATCAGGTTCTTTTTTTGGCATATAATTTTCACTATACATGAGAACTAAAACAATTATATGAGTAAATCAATCCAAAAGACTTCTGAATTAGCAGAAACGGAAAAAAATGTGGAGAAAATTCCTCAGAAATCCCATTCAACGGGTAAAACAACGAAGCAGATGATGAGTAAGCATATCCGGGATGAGAATGATGTGATAACTGAAGAAGATTTTAAGAATCTAAACATCGATCTTGAGATATCAAAAGATACAGCTCATCAACCGCTGGAAATTTCTGATGATACCCAACGGCCAAAAGATGAAGACAAAGACCCGAAAATAGTAACTCCATGGGATGTTATTAATTAATGATCCGGATGGGGCAGGCAGCAGTTTTGTAACTAAGAGTTGATATTAGAAGCGCTGCACCCGGCACATATACAATTACAGTAATACTGAGAGAAAGGGGAGAAGCAGGTATAAATTAAATAAAGATCAGCAGTTTGATTGAGGTTTGTCATAGCTATTACTGTACAACAGCAAGAAATTACATTAATCAATTATTATACTGATGAAAAAAATTCTTGTTCCAACCGACTTCTCGCCTAATGCAGTAAGGGCAATTGACTATGCTGTTCAGATAGCTAAATTGAACCAGGCAACCATTCATATTATTCATGCCTGCGATCATTTATATGCTTTGGATATGGGGTATGTTCTTTCAAAGGAAGATTATAATAAAAAGATAACAGATGAGGCTTTTGATAAACTGGAAATTATAAAAAAAAGTATAGAAGAGACAGAAAAGGTGCTGGTAAACACACAGCTTTATAGCGGTGCAGTTAATGATACTATACTGGTAGCTGCTCAGGAACATAATGCAGATATTATAATAATGGGCACATTAGGAGTATCAGGGCTTAAGGATAAGATATTCGGCAGTAAAACTGCTTCCTTAATTGGTAACAGTACAGTACCCATTTTAGCTATACCACTTGAATATGACTGGAGCCTTCCTTCTAAATTTCTGCTTGCGATCAATCATTTTGATGAAGTGTCTGAAGTTTTGTACCCGGCATTTGACCTGGCAAAAGCGTTTAACGCCGAAGTACGGTTAACTGTATTTACTGATGAGGGTAGTGTTGCTGCTTCAGATTATCTGGAAGATGCAAGAGAAATTAATTTTGCAGAGGAAAAGCTGAGAAGAAAATATATCAACCTCGTTATAAAAACTGAACATTTATATGGCCGGCATTTTGAAGAAAGCATAAATGATTATATAGGCACCAACCAGATTGATCTACTGGTAATGACAACTCATAAAAGAAGTTTTCTGGAGAGTATTTTTAACCGCAGTATTACCCGGAAGATGAGCTATCACTCAAAAGTGCCGATACTGGCTATCCCGGTAAAATAAATAAAACTGGTGCTCTTTCCAGCAAAGTCTTACTCCTCATCCGTCCATTCTATTTTTACCTTCCGGCGCATCAGCTCTGTCTTTGGTTTTCCGTTTTCGTCATAATCTTTTACAACTATGAAAAACAAGTAAAGTGGTGTATTAATAGATTTTAGTTTTATAGGTTTTCCACCGGCATCATCATATAATTGTTTAATAGCTTTTGTACAAATGAATCCTTTATCCCCCATCCCTACAGTTCTCCGGGTAAAGGAATGCCATTCAGTAGTGTCATTGTAAAACCAATATGACCAGCCTGTTTCGCTGATATTTAATTCCTTGTTAGTGTTGAATTTATCCCCTTCTCTCAGCTCCAGCAATTTGAGGTAGGCAAAGTCACGGATAGGGCTGGTTTCAGTAAACCGGTAAATGGAATCTCTTACACTAGCAAAAACATACACCCCCTCAACATGGTTCAGCAGTATTTGAAACTTGAACCCTTTTTTCTTAAGTACAAGATTTGTTTGAAAGTCATATAACTGACTTGATTCATCCTGTACTATTCTGATCATCACATTTTTTTCCTGTGAAAAACAAATGACAGGCGTCAAAACAATCAAGAAAAAGGCTTTTTTCAGGTAATTGAGAATTTTCATTTTTTTAGCATTGTAAACAAATTTAATCTTTTTTTCTCTGCCATATATTCAGCGGTAATTTACTGGCAAAGTCTTTGTCGGGATTAAAATGGTATTGCACAGCTCTGTTTACAGCAGCATTTAAATGTAATACCAGAAATATATGAATAAGAGTACTGTTTTACCCGGATTAAAATTTGTGATTGTATTGGTTGCTTTAGTTATAGGAGGTGCCGCTATGGGCCAGTCTACCCGTAAAGAAAAAAAGTTAGTACGGGACTGTCAGGAGGCAAAAACGGAATTTATTACTACCGATGGTCTTATGAAAAATTTATTCAATAATGCTTACGGGTGGGTACTTTTCCCCAATGTGGGGAAAGGGGGAATTGGTATTGGTGGCGCAGCTGGTAATGGCGTTGTCTACGAAAGAGGTAATATTATTGGTAAAGCACAACTGACCCAGTTAAGTATCGGTTTCCAATTTGGTGGCCAGGCTTACCGGGAAGTGATTTTTTTCGAAGCAAAAGAAGATCTGGATCGGTTTAAGCAAAACAAAATTGAATTTTCTGCACAGGCTTCGGCTGTTGCCGCTACTGCAGGTGTTTCTGCGAATGTGAAATATAAAGATGGAGTAATGATATTTACCCAGCAAAAGGGGGGATTGATGTATGAAGCATCTATTGGAGGACAGAAATTTAACTTTAGTACATATTAGTTTAGTAGATACTGAGTACAATAATTTTAGCCCGTCCCGGCATAGTTTCAGTACTGTTACATGACAGGTTTATGTTTTGACAAAAGTCATTATTAATACTAATATCCATCATAGCCATCAGCGGCATGTCGCAATAGTTTTGTAAAGTGATGAATGAAGTAAAGTTACCTTTGTTTATTACTCACAATAAATCGTAAGTACTGGATTCAATAACACACATTGCACTTGGTGCCTGCATGGGCGATGCATTTGCCGGAAAGCAGTTGGGTAAAAGAGCTATGTTTCTTGGGGCGGTGGCTCAAAGTGTTCCTGATATTGATTTTGTAGCTACATTCTGGACAAGTACTTCAGAAAATCTGCTGGCACACAGGGGCTTCACACATTCCATACTTTTTACACTGCTCATCACACCCTTACTGGCTTTGATAGCAGAACGATGGCACCGACCACATGATATTTCTTTAAAGAAATGGATGATGTTTTTTGGTGTGCAGGCATTCATTCATCTGTTGCTCGATGGGATGAATGTGTATGGGGTGGGGTGGTTTGAGCCATTCAGTCATTACCGGGTATCCTACAACTGGATTTTTGTGGCAGATCCATTTTATTCGGTGTGGTTGGGTATTGCCTTTGCTGTATTACTGATTTTAAGAAAAAATCATCCAAAAAGAAAATGGTGGGTTGAGTTTGGTGTAGGCATGAGTACTATTTATCTATTATACTGTGGCCTTAATAAAATAAAAATTGACAGTGATGTAAGAGATGTCTTCAAAAAACAAAATATTACTTACAACAATTATTTCACCACACCCACACCATTAAACAACTGGCTCTGGTATGTGGTGGCTGCCAATGATTCGGGTTATAATATCGGTTACCGTTCATTATTTGACAAAGAACGAAAAATTGATTTTCATTTTATTCCCCGAAATGATTATTTATTGAAACCCGTTGAAGATCATGAAGACTTGCACAAACTACTTCGTTTTTCCAAAGGATATTATGCCGTGCAGCAATTGGATGATACACTTTTGTTCAATGATCTTCGTTTTGGCCAGATGATTGGCTGGAGGGATTCGACTGCTCCTTTTGTTTTTTATTATTACCTGCAAAATCCGCAGGATAACAAATTTTTGGTGCAGCGGGGCCGCTTTGCCCGATGGGACATGGATGCTTTTAACGCCTTGCTCCGGCGAATAAGGGGGAATTAAAATACAACTGTTTATTCTTCCTGCCGGAAATAAAAAGTAATGAGGTTTAATACATTATTAATAAAATTATAGCAGAACCTTTGCCAGAGCCTTCTGAAGAAATGGGTAGAAGAAGCATAGTTTTCTTTTGTAATCTGCTTGCAATGCAGGGATATAATATTTTCTAATTCATTTTGCATAAGAAGAGCAAAGGGTTTCTCCTTTACTTCCATATTCAATTCCAGGCTGGCATAAGCACTTATATTATTTACATTGTAAGAGCCAACGGTTACCCAATTGCCATCACTTACAGCTACTTTTGCATGCAGCACCGTTTCCTGGTATTCATATATCTCGATATTGTTTTTCAGGAGCCAGTCATAAAGGTATCGTTCTGCATGTTTAGCCATCATAACATCTGAAGTGCCTGCCAGTATCACTTTTATTTTTACGCCTTTTTTTACTGCCTGGCTAAGTTTTATCCGGAATAATCTTCCCGGCAAAAAATAGCTGCACATAATGGTAATGCTTTTTTCAGCATTGCTGAACATATCAAGATAACTCTTCCATATTTCACTTTTTCTTTTTACCCAGTCATTGCGCCTTACTCTTACAGGAGTTTGTTCTTCGAATTGTTTTACCGGTTCACTTTGAATTGCCGGCAGGTTTTTTTTATTACTCCACATCTGTATGCAAATATTCTCAACTACTAAGGAAGCTTCCCCCTCACAATACAAGGCCATGTCGAGCCACGCAGGCTCGCCGGGTGTATCATTATAGCGATTACAAACATTCATGCCGCCTACCAGCGAATACAATCCGTCTGCTACTACCACTTTATGATGCAAACGTCTTCCGAAATAAAAATGCTTGCTCTTTAGCATTGGCTCAAACCATTTTACATTTACGCCGGCTTCCCTCATATCGTTTACACAATGTTTGGGTAATTGTTGCGAAGCATAGGCATCCAGATGCAGGAACACGGAAACACCACGCCGGGATGCTGTTTTCAGTGCTTCCATAACAGCGTTACCAGTTTCGTCTTCTAAAAAGATATAGAATTGGAGGTGGATATTTTTTTGGGTAGTATTTATCAACTGCAAAAGCAGGTCAAAATACTGTTTACCACTCCGGATCAGTTTTACTTTATTCCGGGTGGTATAACCTGTTACTGTATGTGGCTTTTTTGCCGACATTTTTTATTATTTAAAGTACCGTGTATCGTTTTTATCTGTAATGAGGACTCTCATGGTATTAGTTGATACTGCTCATTTATCCCCGGCAAGATCGGTACTAATTCCCATCTGTTTTTAAACGGTCATTATTTAATTATTGTGACGGGTATAAAAGACGTGGCAGCTAAATAGTTTTATATACTGCCTTTCAGGTATGTTTCTTCAACAGTGGGAATTGAATTGCCACCCGCTTTTTCCAGTGTAACACTAAAGGCAGTGGTGCCTGCAGGTACATTATTCATTTCAATAAACCTTCCTCTTATATTATCCTGTACAATACCTACGTTGACCGGTTTGCCATCAACTGTAGCCCATAGCTGGTAATCTCTGGCAGTGGATGATTTAGGTAAGTGATGAATCATTATATAAATTTTCCCGGTCTTCTTATCCCAGAACATAGTACAACGACAGATAGCATGACTACCCACTCCGTACATTGCCACAGGTGTTATGGCAGGATTATTTAATACCTGGTAATCACTTAGTGGCAAAGTGCTATTGCCTGTAATAGTATCGGTTTTTTTAGTTTGCTCGTAGAGGTAATAATTAAGTCCGGCACTTATAAGTAATAAAAGAGATGCAGCGACTGCAAATGGTTTTAACCAGTTCCTTTTCCGGGCATGCATCGGAATAACCGGTGCCGGTTTTTTCATTGCATTCAGAGTATCAAGAATACGTTTATCTGTAACATCGCCGGGAAGTGAAGTGTGCAACAGCATATTCTTTTCCATTGCTTCTTCGTAAGCAATAATAGCTTTATCCAGTTCGGGATATTGGTTGCGGAGTTGTTCCAGTTCCCGTTCTTCTTCAGGGCTGCAAAGCCCCATAACGTATGTTTCAATTATACCGGATGATATATATTCCTTTATGTCCATCTACACATACTGTTTTCTGAGTTCAATTAATGCGTTTCTAAGTCTTGTCTTTACAGTTCCCAAAGGTATATTCAAAACTTTGGCTATTTCTTCCTGTGTAAAACCATTGTAAAAGGACAACTCAATCACATTTTTATATTCTTCTCTGAGTTGATGCACCTGCTTTCGCAGGCCAATCCGGTTGATATTTTCTGTTTCCGGATGATCTTTCTCAATAGAAAATACGTAATTATCAAGGCTTTCGTTTTTAGCCTGAGATTTATATACTTTAGACCGCAACTTATTTATCGAAGCATTGCGGGTAAGCCTTATAAGCCAGGTGAATAGTTTTCCTTTATTTTCATCATACTTATCAATCTGCTGCCATACGGTAATAAATACTTCCTGCAATACATCGCTGGCTATTTCTTTATCCGGAATCATCTGCAGAATAACATTATACAAAGAGCCACGGTAATTCATGTACAGGTACTGATAGGCCTTGTTGTCATGTTGCCGTAACCCACTCAGCAGTTCCGCTTCTGTATATGTTTTTGTGTCTGTCAACTATTTTATTCAGGCAACAAATATGGGTAATAAAACGGGTAGCCTCTGTTAAATTTAAATATTTTTTTTCCGCAAAACTATTTCTAATGTTTTTGTGTACCTGATATGTACAACTTCATTATGCTTACCCGGCTGAAGCTGAAGTGCACCAGCAGCACCGGATAAATGAAAAGAAGTAAATCATGCATGTATCCGTAACCTGTGAAGTTTGCACCGGTATCAATCAGTTAATTAAATCATTCAAAACAAAATCAACTATTATGAAGCTTATTAATACAATAACAGCAGCTGTAATGGCTATGGTTACATTAGCAGCCTGTCAGAAAGAAAATAGGGAAGCAGCTTTTAAAGGCGACTTGAAAACAGAAACTGAAACAGAAGGAAATTCAGGAGTTCAGGATTTGTTAACGACGGAATCAAACTCAAATCATTCCGGTGGCGGTAATAACCGGGGATTTGTTTACGCTCTCTCCAATCAAACCAGTGGCAATATGGTTTTAGCATATCGCCGCTCTGCTAATGGCTCGCTGACATACACCGCTTCTTATGCTGCTGGTGGAAATGGCTCTGGTGGTGGGTTAGGTAACCAGGGAGTTTTAACTATCACGGGTGATAATGATATATTGCTGGCCGTAAATGCAGGGAGTAATACTATTTCTTCTTTTAAAATTACTGGTAACGGTTTAAATCTGAAGTCAACTGTTAGCAGCGGTGGTATAAGACCCATAAGTATTACTCAACATGGCAGCCTTGTATATGTGTTGAATGGTGGTGGCACTGGCAATATTTCAGGGTTTTGGTTGGGTGAAAATGATAAGCTAACACCAATTCCCAACTCAACAAAACCTTTAAGTTCTGCAACAGCAGGCGCAGCTCAAGTATCCTTTGTAAGAAATGGGAAAGTACTTGTGATAACTGAAAAAGCCACTAACAAAATCATTACTTATACAGTAAACCAATGGGGTCGACCAGAAGCCATGCATAGCATTACATCTGCCAGTCCCACACCTTTTGGTTTTGCTGCAGGGCGTTTTGGTAATATTTATGTATCCGAAGCAGTAGGCGGAGCAGCCAATGCAAGTAATGTTTCATCTTACCGTATTGGTTTTGACGGAAGCATCAGCCTTACTCAAGGACCTGTACCAACAGGACAAAGTGCTGCATGTTGGGTGGTACTCACAGAAAATGGCCGGTTTATTTATACTACTAATACTGCCAGTAACACCCTTTCATCTTATGATGTGCATCCTTATTCCGGTAATATTAATATCCTTCAGTCAATAGCTGCCACTTCTGGCATGGGTCCTATTGATGCAGCATTAACAGATAATTCAAAGTATTTGTACATATTAAATGGAGCTGGTCATAGCATTTTAGCATATACAGTATCAGCAAATGGGGGGTTAAGCTCATTGCAAACAGTTACCGGGCTGCCTGTTGGTGCAAATGGGTTGGCTGCAAATTAATCAATTTTAAAAACAACATATGAGAAACAAATTATTGATATCAGTCCTCTTACTCAGTACACTTTTATTTTCTGTTATTACTGGTAATGCGCAAGATGGCAGGAAAGTAATTGCAGTAATAAATAAAGCTGATTGGTGCCCTGTATGCCAGAGAAACGGTGAAAAAATGATGAAAGAAATAATGCCCTTTTTTAATGAATCAAATGTACAGTTTGTAATGAATGACCTGACAAATGATGCTACAAAGGCAGATTCGAAAATGGCGCTGAATAAAGTAAAAGCTTATGATGCCGTAAAGAAAATAAGTGCAACTGGCTGGATTCTGTTGGTAGATGCCGAAACCGGTAAACTGCTTGAAAAGATAAGTGTGGCAGAGCCGGTAGAAAAATTAGTGTTGACGATAAAACAATCAGCTATGGTTGAAAAAATGTAAATGGTTAATGGTTAGTCACATGGTTCCCTGGTAGTTTCTTGCCAGGGAACTTCTTTCCTTTAATATTAAAAATTATCAATTATGGTAAAACTTATTTCATTCTTAACATTGTTTTTTTTCATTACTGCTTGTAAAAAAAGTGCATTAGATAATGCTAATGAAACATTGCCGGCCGGAACAACTATTTCAACGGGAAGTTTTACAAGTAATGCACACAATACAAGTGGTACTGTAAAAATAATAAGAGACGCTTCGGGTAAAACCCAGCTGGTCTTTGAAAATTTAAAAACAGATAATGGCCCCGACCTGCGGGTTTGGCTTTCCCCAAATAACAGCGGTTCCCCTTACCAGGAAGTTGGGGTGCTGAAAGCCGTAACAGGAAATTTTTCCTACGAACTTGAAGCATCCATTAATTATACTGCCAATAACAGGGTATTAATATGGTGCGAAGATTTTTCCGTTTTATTCGGCCATGCTGTTTTGCAGTGATGCTTCGGGCCGGGTTTTGATGATTAGCTTATGTTGTTCTTCCGATATTGATTTCTATCATGCTTCAGGGTGAAATTTTTCATTTGGGAGGAGGATAATTTTATCCAACTTTACCATAATGAAACGGTTTAGTTTTTTATTGATTCTTTTTGGGTTCTTCTTTTTACTCTTGAAGGCTGACAGCCATTTAACAGCAAACAGAAACTTCTCTGCGCTTAAGGAGGTGAGTGCAGATGAAAATTTATTATATCCGGCACTGGTTAATAAATTTTATCTGAAGAATGGAAATAATCTTTTCTGGTTTACTCCGGAAAAAGAGAAAGGGTTATTACGGCAACAATTACTTCGGGTTATTGATACCGCATGGTATTATGGGCTACTAGCAAAAACGTATCACTATCCCGAACTGAAGTCATATCTGGATAATAGTGCAAATGACAGTGTAATGAGGCTTCAATCAGATCGCCTTTATACAGATGCGGCTATTGCAGTGTGTAAAGATATATATGGTGGGTATAAGATGCCTCCATGGGTGGAATATGATCAACTTTCGGAAAAGTATGCGGATGCAGATAATGAATACCTGCTGCAATGTCTGCTGAATGTACATACAGCGGACCAACTTAAACTGGCAGTTGATTTGTTAGAACCTGTTCACCCGGAGTATTTAACCCTGAAGCAGGAATTTCAAAAACAAAAAGATAAGAAAGCCAGAGATACTGTTACCAGTTTACAGGTGTCAATGAATTATTATCGCTGGGTACATCATTTCCGGTTTGATCAGTTTATTGTGATCAACCTTGCTGCCACCCGACTGCAATATTATGAAACGGACAGTCTGATAATGGATATGAAAGCTGTGGTGGGTAAGCCATCAACACCTACACCACGATTTGCAACAGTATGTGATCAGGTGATTTTATATCCCTACTGGTATGTACCACGGAGTATTACATTCAATGAATATTTGTCAAAAATAAAAAGTAACCCATCCTGGCTGGATGCGCATAATATGCAGGTGATTGATGGCTCCGGTAAAATTATGGATCATCACAAATTAAACTTGGCGTCTTTTCATGCTGGTTATTTTCCCTATATAATTCGTCAGTCAACAGGTTGTGACAATGCTTTAGGTGTTATTAAATTCAATATAATATCACCATACGGTGTTTATTTGCATGACACAAACAATAAGACTGCTTTTTTGTCAAACTCCCGTTATTACAGCCATGGCTGTATGCGGCTTGAAGAGCCAATAGAGTTGGGAAATCGTCTGCTTGCTGGTAAACTGGATACTACTTTCCTACAGTCGTGTTTTAAAGAGCAAAAACCAATACCAGTTTTGTTGCAAAAACCTGTTCCTGTATTTGTAGTTTATATGCCGGCAACTGTTGATGCAAAGGGTAAGATGCATTACTATAAAGATGTATATAAATTGATGAAGCAATAGTTGCAACAAGTGTATTTTTTTTTATATTATCTTGTGGAATGAAAAAAATAGTTCTCTATTCGTTAATCTCAATTCTTTTTTTAAGTAAATCTTTTGCACAGGAAGCAGGCGAACCGGGAAAAAAAGGCTGGCCTTCTGTTGAACGGTATAGCTTCATCGCGGAATGTATCAAATCTGCAAAAGTCGGTATGAGTGAAGACTCTGCCCGGTCTTACTGTTACTGTATGCTGGAGAAAATTGAAACAAAGTATCCAACAATAGAGGAGGCAGGTAAAATAACAGATGCAGATATGCAATCGGCAGAATGGCAAAAGGATATAAAAGATTGTTTGGCTTCTATCAGTAAATGGTCTGCTATTGACCGTTCTGATTTTTTATCAGAGGAGTAAAATCAGCAAAAACTGGTATGAGTGAAGAGAAGGCAAAAAAATATTGTGAATGTATGATGTTCAAAATTGAGAAGAAATATCCCAGCCCGAACGATGCCGCTGGCATAACAGAAGAAACACTAAAATCAGCCGATTGGAAGAAAATGATTGCGGATTGTTTGGAATTTTAATTCGCTAATAAACAATTCAATAAAAAAGCTTCATATTACTATGAAGCTTTTTTTGTGCCCGGGACTGGAATCGAACCAGCACATCCTTACGAACGGCAGATTTTGAGTCTGCTGCGTCTACCAATTCCGCCACCCGGGCATTATGAATTGGGGTGCAATATTAAGCCATTCCGGCTAATTGCTGACGTATACGGTCTAAATATTTTTTCTTGTAGTAATATTCTTTTACCTGCAGCAATTCTTTTTCGGTAGCAGTATTGTCCTGATAATTTTCCACCATTTCTTTAACCGGGGCATATATCTCTGATTGAAGGTTATTTATTGTTATTTGTTGACTTCCTCGTGCAGCTGCATCGTCAGCATCCATTATTGCTTCGTTGATGTCCATTACTTCCATCAGGAAGGCGGGGGGTAGCTCATATTTTTCTTCCTCTTCCAATAAACCTTTTTCCTGCAACACATATTTAATAGTAGCATCAGGGCTTTGAAAGGTTTTCCAGGCTTTGTTCAGCTGGGCAGATTTTTCTAATACTTCGGCCTGTATTTCTTCGCTTTCGTTGGCAAAATAGTCCGGGTGGTATTTTTTGCTGAGTTCGAAGAACTTTTTGGAAAGCAGGACGGTATTTACTTTCAATTGTACTGGTATTTCAAATAATTCGAAATAGGTCATAGGTTGTATTCTTTTTGCTACCATGTAAACGGGACGTATAAATGTGCGACGCAACAGGCGACGCCATGAAAAACTACAGCTGGCTAATAAAAAATTCTTAGTTTAGGTTACAAAACAGGGTTTTAAACTTACAAATCTACGAATTAAGCATGGAGCCAATCAGGAACTTCCCGGATTCGGAACTGGTGGCCAACCTCCGGTCCGGGATTAGGATGGACGAGATGATAAAAGCTATTTACCGGAATCACTTCGATAGCCTGGGCTGGTATGTGATGAATAATAGTGGCAGCCGGCAGGATGCAGAGGATGTGTTCCAGGAAGTGGTAGTGGCGTTTATTGAATTGGTGCAGAAAGATAAATTCAGGGGTGAATCAACGGTGAAAACATTTTTGTTTTCACTGAACCGATTTACCTGGCTGAATGAAATAAAAAGAAGAGGCAGGGCATTGGCGAGAGAAGAAAAATATAAAAGGGAGCAGGATAAAGTGGAATTAGATACCGGCCACCTGATAGCTGACCGGGAAGGAAAGGCAGAAGTGGTGCGATTAGTAGGAGAGCTGGGCGAAACCTGCCGGAAAATATTGCTGCTATTTTATTATGAAAATCTTTCGATGAAAGAAATACTGGAAACAATGCATTATGAAAACGAACAAGTGGTAAGAAACAAAAAATATAAATGCCTGAAACAGTTGGAACAGATGGTAAATACAAACCCGGCATTGAAAGAAACATTAAAAAACTTATTGCATGGATAATTCTACACCTGATATGTCCGAAAGATTGGTTTTATACCTTGATGGCGAACTAAGTGGCAGCGAGAAGAAAACACTGGAACAACAGTTGGCTGAGGATAAAACCTTGCAGGGTGAACTGGAAAGTTTACAATCAACCCGGCAAGCGATAAAACTGTACGGACTGAAACAAAAAGTGGCTTCCATTCATGGGCAGATGATGGAAGAACTGCAGGCTCCGGTAAAAAAAATAAGTTCTGTAAGTAGAATGGTTCGTTATAGCGTTGCCATTGCGGCAAGTTTACTGCTTATTGTAGGGGGTTATTGGGCATATAACTTCTTTACTATTTCACCGGACAAAGTTTTTGCATCCAACTATCGTTCTTATGAACTGGTGACGGTTCGGGATGGTGGTAATAATGAAGCATCGGTTATTGAAGAAGCGTATAAAGAGAAAAAGTATGCTGAAGTTGTTGGAGTTACTTTTGACAGGCCTTTTACAATAAAAGAGCTTTTTATCAGAGCTATGTCTTATTCAGAGCTTGCTGATAATCCAAAGGCAATTGAAGCGTATAAAAAAGTAATAGCACAAAATGAAGGAGCCAAAACAAATACCTTTAAACAGCAGGCAGAATATTACCTCGCTTTAAGTTATATCCGAAATGGGGATTACGATTTTGCAATTGACCTTTTGAATAAAATACAGGATGACCCCAATCATCTTTACAACGAAAAAGTATCTAATAAACTCATTCGCCAGGTGAAGATGTTGAAATGGCGATAAGAATTTTTGCTTAAGGATTAATGGTTAATCATGTCCTCTCCCAAGCCAGGGAGAGGATTTTTTTAGCAGGTGGTTACATCCGGGCTACCTGTGTTTACTTATTAATGAACTTTAAAAACAACAATTATGAAAACACGGATTCTTTCCACATTGCTGATTGCAATGACTGTATTTGCCTCATCTTGTCTTATTGGTGGCTCCGATTCAACTACCGGGCAGGTGGTTACTTCCGGTACCTGGAAGGTTACATTATTTACCGACAGTGGAAATGATGAGACTTCTGATTTTGCCGGTTATACATTCACCTTTTCTGATGCAGGTACTCTAACGGCTGTAAAAACTGGTGTTACAAAAACAGGAACCTGGAGTGTAAACAACAGCTCCAATAAATTCAATATTGACCTGGGAGCAAAAGTGGACACTAATAAACCGCTTGGAGAATTGACAGATGACTGGAAAATTCTTTCTAATACAGAAACGGTTATACGGCTTACAGATGATAATTCTTCCAGCAACGAGTTTTTGACATTTACTAAAAACTAACCCTTCGTTATACTCAGGGTGACAAAATAATTATCATAAGAAAAATTATCGAATAAGAAACATTCATAAAAATTCAGCTAATGAAAAACTTAATCAGGTTGACGGCAGTTGCTTTATTAATTACTTCTTTCATTTTGTACTCCTGTCAGAAAGAAGCTAATGGCGGTAATGCTGCAACAGACATCAACACACCTCATGTGGTTACTATTTATTTAACCGACCATCAGACACCCGTTTTCGACAGTGTATTTATTGATTTACAAAAGCTGGAAGTAAAACTGGAAGATGATACCTTGCCCAATGGCGGTTGGGTTAATTTAAATATCAGGGCAGGAGTGTATAATATCCTTCGCTTCAGAAATGGAATCGATACTTTATTTGCAACAGGGACTTTACCCAATGCAAAGGTGAGAAAAATCCGCCTGACACTTGGCACTCAAAATAGTGTAATGAAAGATGGAATAAGATCATCATTACGATTACATGATAACGACAGGGAAGTAATTGCTGACCTTAGTGCTGCCAGTTTTGAAATTACATCAACAGGCCAGGTACTATTCTGGATTGATTTTGATGCCAGTCGTTCTATACAAGTCGATAACAGCGGCTCCGGAAATAATAATGGCTACCGCCTGAAATCACATATCAAAATATTTACCCGTAGTAATTCTGGAGAAATAGAGGGAAGAGTAATGCCCCGTGCTGCGGATGCACTGGTGATGGCAATCAATGGTACCGACACAACTTCAGCTATTCCGGAAGATGATAATGGTGAATTTAAAATAGTGGGATTAAATGCGGGCACATACAAAGTTTTTATTGACGGACAAAACGGTTATAATGATACAACGATTAATAATGTGATAGTAAGAAACAGGGAAGACACACACTTGCCGACAGTAACACTTCGTCAATAATAAAACATATTTGCTATGATGAACTGGCCTGGCGTTTAAGCGTCAGGCCTTTCTTTTTAGCAAATTGATAACCCATCAACGTAACTATTATACCAATGGCCACCCATTTCCAATTGTTCCTTTTATGATCCGGTTCATAGCTTCCAATGAAAATAAGATGTGCCCAATAGCCTGGTGTTTTAAATCGGGGATCAATATCATTGCTATGCAATAAATCCAGCTTGGCAAGTTGCAGTGCTTTGTCTTTACTGAAATTTTCACTAAGATAATAATGCAACCGTTGTGTAATAAACGAGGTGGTTTTATCTTCTGCTTTCCATAAGGAAGTAATGATGTTGGGGCAACCGGCATAAGCAAATGCCCGTGACAAACTCATTAAGCCTTCTCCTTTTACCAATTTACCCGCACCGGTTTCGCAGGCACTAAGAATTATCAGTTGCGTAGAATCAAGATTAAGGTTATAAATTTCCTGTGCATAAAGTTTGTAATCACTGTTAACAGGATTGAAAGCAATATAAGATTGAAAAGGGTTATTATTATTTACCGTCGCATGTGTGGCCAGATGGATAATGCTGTAATGGTTGGCTGATTGCAGAAAATTATTCTTCGTTGCAACTGAATCAATGAATATTTTTCCCTGAAGGGTGTTCACTTCATCTGCCGATGCTGGTAAACGACTCAATAAATTACCAGTTGTATCGCTGTAGTTATAGGATGCAAACGGGGCAAAAGCAAGGGTATTCGAGGATTGTAAATTTCCGCCATCTTTTCCCAGCAAGGCTGTTGTGTATTGATATTGTACAGAGAACTTCTCCACCATATATCTTCTGTTTTCATCCTGGAGGGCTTCAAAAGGCAGGTAGTTAAGTTCGTCATCCGGAATAATGATAAGCTTTTTTATTTTTGTGAGTTTGGAAAGAACAGGTGAAATAAGTGTTTGGTATAAACTCATGGACGAAGTGATGCCATTGTACGTTTCATCGGATGAGGTATTTTGTAATGCTTCTTTAAAGGATTCAATTTCCGAAAAGAAGCTTCTATTGATAACAGTGCTTCGGTATTCAAACTGGTTGGAAGTAATTAAGAGTGTCAGTAATTCATTTTCTGATAAATGGAATGAAAGTAACGCTGTAGTATTATCTAATTTTCGCTGTAACTGATTAACAGAGGGTATTTGCCCCGTTGTTATTTTTTGCTGCCACAATGGGTCATTATTTAATTTTTCTTCCAGTTTTCCTAATTCAATCTCCCCATCACGGATAGATGCGTTGATCTGTAATAGCTGAAGGCTGTCTGTAATTTGCGCTGCATTTAAAGAGAGCCTTGTAATACTACTTTTCAATGATGATTGCCGGGAAAGTAGGTCGTTATTTGTATTACGCAGATTGTTTAATTCATTTTCCCGTACATTAAAAGAAAGGACAGATGCTTTGTTACGCTGATCAAAGAAATAAGCCTCTTCCAGATAATTTCTCTTTTTTGTAAGATTGAAAAGTTGCAGACTGATGTCTATAGGTTTGCTGTGAACGGCATATATTATTTTTCCGAGAAATAAACGGGCCTCGTCAGAATTGTAAGTTTTTTCAACATAATCTGTCAACCGGAATGCAAAGCGATAGGCATCTAATGAAGCTTCCAGGTCCGCAATGTTCTTTCCTTTTTGGTAAAGTTTTTCAAGGGCATCTGCTTTCGCTGTGAGCAGGTTAAACAAATTGATGTATGAAAATACCCCGCTGTATTGTTCGGGGTTGTTGTAAACATCTGTTGAGTTGAAATCGGTTACCAATTGAATAATAGCCAGCTGGTATTTTTGCAAAGCCTCTTTGAATTCACTTTTCCTATAATTCAAATCACCAAGGTATTTTAGAGTCAGTCCTGCCTGAACATTTTTTTGTCCATTACTCCATTTTTTATTTTCAATCACTGCTTTTTGGTAATAGTTATAAGCGGAATCGGATTGGTTGATGTTTTCATACGCCTGGCCTATATCATTCATCAGTTTTACTACTCTATGGTTGCTGTAGTTTACCTGTTTTAAAAAAGTGAGGGCCTTACGACCGTCACCTATCCTCAAATTTATCGTTCCTATGCTGTGAAGAATATCATTCTTATTTGTCTCCTGTTTAAGCAATTTAAGATATATGTTATTAGCAGGAGCAAACTCTTCCAGCTTTGTCAGCGTAGCAGCTAGGTTGATCTGGTAATTGATCAATAAACTTTCATTAGAATGATCAGGTGTGCCTAACAAAGCAATGGCCTTGTCAAAATAATTTTTTGCCTGCCTGTAATTACCAGTTTCGTAATACATAGCCCCTAAAGTATTGTACAACCTGTTAGTGCCATCAAGAATGGTTGTGTACTTAGCTGCTATTTCTTCCGCTTTTTTATAATTGATCAGTGCAGAGTCGAATTGATTTCTGTTGTATTGTATGCCGCCAATGAAAAGATAAGGCTTGAAGAGAAACGAATCTGAAAGCGATGGGAGCCTTGATTTGACTGTTATAGCCATCTCATAATACCTTTTTGCTGAAGTAAGGCTGTCAAAGTAATGTTCCAGCACACCTATTTTATTGTAACAGTGAAAAGCAAGGGAATCGTCTTGTGCTTTTTCAATGGCCGGAAGAATATTTTTAAAATCCACCAGTGCCTTCCGGTTCATCGCATCTTCCTTTTCGACGGTTTTGTCTGTGTAGTCCGGTTGAGAAGATAATTGTTCAGCCTTGCGATAGATATTATCAGCTTTTATATATTCTTCCAGGTATAATCTCTTGTTCGTTTGCATATCCTGCGAGAATGCAACAATAAGGATAATGAGTAAAAAAAAAGATATGAATAAGCGATTCATGATAAGCGGATGATGCTTATCAAATTTAGCAGAAGATAGCTGATTATTGATTAATAATTATAACACAGGGCGGCCTTGGCTTGGCTACCCTTTCTACACCCAGGATGTCATTAAGGGCGGGGGTAGTAGTACCCTGCCGTAAAAATACACCCTGAGATGTACGGTCATTCAAAATGTCCCATACATATTGGGGTATATCATTAATTGTGTCGTACCAATAGAGTAATACCTTAAGCCTGTTTTCTGTTTTGCCACTGGCATCATTAACACGGTATCTGATTTCGAAAGTTTGCTGGGCATCATTCCTGGGAGGAAAGCCAAAGACACCATTGCGT
>JANMFO010000254.1:0-3794 GCA_031374245.1 Chitinophagaceae bacterium
CAGAAAACCTGCCAGCATGTATTCATCAACATTCTCCGGCAATGGTGCGGTGGCCGAATAGGCATACACCGGATCACCACCTAAGGCAACAGCCAGCGGCATCCGTTTATTTAGTTTTTTATATTCATTAAAATGTTTGGCAGAAACTTTATGCTTGTGCCAGTGCATACCGGTAAGTGTTGGCCCGAATACCTGCATACGATACATACCTACATTGCGGGAATTAGTATTGGGGTCTTTGGTATGAATAATTGGCAACGTAACAAACGGCCCGCCATCTTTTGGCCAACAGGTAATAACAGGAAGCTTGGTAATGTCCGGTTCTGTCATCACCACTTCCTGGCACTCTCCTCTTCCGCTTTTTACTTTGGGCATCCAACTGGCAAACTGTCCCAGCTTAGGAAGCAGTTTTAATTTATCAATAATACCTTCTTTGGGTGATGATAATAAATGAAAAAGGTTTTCGATTTCTTTGGCCACATCATCAAGATGATCGACACCTAATGCCAGACACATTCTTTTTTCACTTCCGTAAGCATTCATCAGCACTGGAAAATCGTAACCTGTATTTTCAAACAATAATGCTTTGCCACCATTGCCTGATTTGCTGATACGATCGGTTATTTCTGCTATTTCCAGATTTGGATTTACATAAGTTTTTATACGAACCAGTTCACCGGCTTTTTCTAATGCGTCTATGAATTGCTGCTGATTTTTCCAGGCCATGATATATAATAAAGTTTGTAAAGGTACAACACATCTTTTGAGTAAAAGTTGCAGCCGTTTTTATCGCACAGAGGAAAAAGAGAGAAAGAGGGATTCTGCAAATTGCTGAATAGAGATCTGCAGTACAAGGGTGTGACACAAGGAACGATGATAGTCCGAAGGACTCCTTCGGAGTAGCACTTTAGCTGGTTATAAAAATTTATTAAAGGAGAAATCAATACACATTCGTTGGGCAACCAGTGCGGCTCTTACGACCATTGCCACCACCGCCCATGCCGCTTCCTATTTTGTAGGTAATGTGTATGCCGGTGAAGTAATAATAATCTTTGCTTTTAGGATTACCACGTTGCACTATTTTGGCGGGATAAATAGGGCTTCCGCCTGTTACTTCATCTCCACGGTATGACATATCAACTGCGAGTTGTCCTTTTGCTGCGAGCAGATCAGCGGGGTCAATATAATTTTTACTTACATCATCAAGATAATCGGTAAATAATTTACGGATGCCCATCTCAACACCCACACGAAGATTATCTGTAACAGCGAACTTAACACCACCACCAAATGGAATAGCAACCTGTGTTAATTTATACGGCTGACGATCAGGATAACCGGATATGCCCTGACCTTCTGTACTCAATGGTTTCAGAAAAGTTTTCTGATTGCCGGAATTGTAAGCGTAAGGATCAAAATGAAATACAGCAAGGCCTGCAAATGCATAGGGTGAAACACGGCTGTCATACAAATTGAGCAGATAGTATTCACCAACGACACTGAATTCTGTAATGGACGTTTCGAAAGCCAGGTTGCGTTTAAGGGCTCCTGTATCTTTACTGAAACGATCGGCACCGCCAACAACGGCATAAGTAAATCCTGTTCTAATCATAAACTGATCAGATACTTCGTAATTAAAGGTAAGGCCCAAAGCCCCGTTGGTTACTTTTTTTGGGAATATCCTGTCAACAAGATCACCACTATATGCGGCAAGGCCACCAAACACACCCACATGGATACGCTGTGCTGATGCGGTAATGACAAATAGATTAAAGAGAATGAGGAGGCGGATATTTTTCATAATCAGGTTGTTCGGGATTTCTCTGCAAATTTAAGGCCGTAAAGGGAATTTACGATACCAAAATGCGAAAACCGATAGCTGTGACAAAGAGCAGACTATAAAGTTTAATATCCAACAACGTTTCGGGGGCAACGCTGACTGGCTATTCCTTTTTTATTACCACCATTGCCAAACAGATTACTTATTGCATTGAGTTTAATTTCTGAGGTTAATCCAAAAAAGTAGTACCAATCCATTTCGGATGGTGTACCTCTTTGCTCACCATGTGCAGGATATTGCAGGCGGCCTTGTGGTATTTCGTTTTCCCGGAAAGCCAGTTCTACAGCTTTATCTCCCCTGGCTTGACGCAATATATTTACATCAACATAGTTGGAACTTACATCATCAATATAATCGGTAAATGATTTTCGCTGATTAAATTCTATACCGATGCTGAAATTGTCGGTAATAGCAAACTTTGCACCTATGCCCAATGGCAATGAAAGCTGCGTTAGTTTATATTCCTTTTGTTGTGGATACTGTGCGATGCCTTGTCCTTCGGTACTCAATGGTTTCAGGTATGTTTTTACACCCTTTTTATCATATGTCCAGGGATTGAATTGAAAAACAGCAATGCCGCCATAAATGTAGGGAGTAAACCGACCAGCAGACATATCAAGAATTGTTACTTCCAACCCCAAGTAGGCTTCTTTAATGGAAGTATAAAAACTAAGGTTGCGTTGTTGCAGATAATCCCGGTTGTTGCGGTCGGCCGCTTCTATATTGCCAATATTTATTCCGCCACGGAAAGTGAACCACCTGTTTAATGGTTTTCGGATAAAAAGACCTGTAGCAAAATTGGAATTTTTGAATGTAAAACTGTTGGGGTTTAAATCTCCCTGGTAATTCATGGCGCCGGTAAAAAGAGAGATAGTGGCCGATTTATCTTGTTCTTGCGAAAAACAAAACTGGCAAATGCACAGGCATGCGATTACTGACAGGGTTCTAAGGGTTTTCACGGTTCGGATATTGGATACTAAAAGAATACTACTTGTACTATCATTAACGATAGGCTGCGCTTAATGGTATCTGACCGATACTTGTTTTTAAAAGGAGAAGTGTTTTTCCTATTTTGAAATCGTAAAAACTACAAAATATCAGGACTTATTTTTTATAAAGGCCGAGGTAAGTAATTCCCAGCCCCGGCGCATCTGAATAACTGATTTTTCCAAAATCATACCCGATGCCGGTAGCCAAATCTTCTTCTAACAATAATGGCCCGTCCATATCCACATGGTCAATGAAAGGAAGTAAATGAGCAATGGCAGCTGAGCCAATGGTGGATTCATTCATACAGCCAATCATTACTTTCATATTCAGCTGTTTTGCTTTATCTATCATTCTTCTGGCAGGTGTAATACCACTGCATTTGGTCAGTTTGATATTGATACCATGAAAATGATTGTTGCATTTTTCAACATCCTGTTCAAACACACAAGACTCATCAGCGTACAATAGTAATGAAGATTCTTTGTATAATATTTTCATTCCGTCCCAATCATCTTTTGCCAGGGGTTGCTCTACTAACTCCACTCCTAACGCTGCCAATTGCGGAATCAGATTCAATGCAGTCTCTACATCCCAGGCTGCATTGGCATCTACTCTTAATACGGCATTGGTATTTTCTTTTAACGCTTTTACAATAGCTATATCATCAGCAGTGCCCACTTTTATTTTATAAATTGGCCAAGGTTTTTCTTTCATCTTGGCTACCATCTTTTCTATGCTGTCAATACCGATGGTATAATCGCAAATCGGGTTTTTAGCAATATCACCTCCCCAGAGTTCATAGAGTTTTTTCTTTTTCAGTTTTCCATAAATATCCCAGGCAGCTATATCCAATGCACAAACTAAAAAAGGATTTTGTGGTAATAAATGGTGCAGGTAATGCCAGTAACGTTCCGGGTCAGTGAAAGCAAATTTTTCAATAAATGATTTTTTTGCTTCCAGGTCT
>JANMFO010000266.1:0-13338 GCA_031374245.1 Chitinophagaceae bacterium
CGGGCCACCCGGTTACAGTCACCTTCTATAAAAGCTTCGAATGTATATATATGATTAAGCTGCGGGTCGATCTGCATCTTCTTCAACCCCGGTATAACAAAGGGGTTCTTAACCGGATTATTTATGACTAATGGAAAATCCATTTCGTTATTTGAAAAAGTTTTAAATCCCTGACCGCTTACATCCATTGTAACAGGTTTGTTCTTACTGTTACCACTATCTACCATGATGCGATATTCCAAACGGGCATCTTTACCTAATTCTCTCTTTAATGTCTTCGCTAATAAATTTACGTAATGTTCTTCAAGATATTCGAAAAAGAATTGGCTGGGAACCTGAATAACTAAAACATTATTCTTTAATGAAACAGGATGGATTGGTTCAAACCATGTTTTGTAATGCTGCCATTCAACAATATCCTTGATGATTTTTAAACAGTTGGCCCAGATTTTTTCAGCATTTTTCTCCATCAGATTAGTAAGCAGTTTATGTTGGGTTAGCTATAGTTGTTCTTTTCAAAAGGTCCAAAAAAACTCTTCACACAATGTCAATAAAAAAAGTTGGACAGGAAGGCGAATATCACCATTTCTTTCATAAAAAAAAATTTTATTCCCCTGTTTTTTGTGAAACGGAAATATTATGATTTTTAGCCAATTTTTTGCCTGAAAATTTGGAAAATTCAAAATCTAATCTGCCCAAAATTATACCGGCAAAACCTACCTGGTTGACAATAACATCATCTCCTTTTTTATTTTTAAACCCAACCGGGTTATCTAAAAAAGTATGTGTATGCCCACCAATAATCAAATCAATATTTTCAGATTCTTTCGCCAGCACTTCATCACTTACTTTATTCTCACCTTTATACTGATAACCGAGATGTGATAAACAAATTACCAGGTCGCAACCTTCATTTCGTTTTAATTTGTCAGCAGCTTCATTTGCTTTTTGAATCGGGTCAAGATATTTTGTTGCACCAAACAAACCATCAGGTATTAATCCTTTTCCTTCAATACTAACGCCAAACACACCAATTTTTAATTTACCTTTTTTAAAAATTTTATATGGTTGCGTTTTATGTTCCATCGGTGTACCTGTAAAATCATAATTAACAACCAACATTGGAAAGCTTGCATGCTTAGTTAACTGTGTTGCTAAATTTTCCATTCCAGCATCAAAATCATGATTGCCTATTGTGCAGGCATCATACTTCATTGCCGACATTGCTTTTATTTCCGGCTCACCTTTATAAATATTAAAATATGGAGTGCCTTGAAAAATATCTCCTGCATCCAATAGCAAAACATTTTCTTCTTCTGCCCTTATTTTACTGATAAGTTTTGCCCTTCCG
This sequence comes from Chitinophagaceae bacterium, assembly GCA_031374245.1. Taxonomy (GTDB): domain Bacteria; phylum Bacteroidota; class Bacteroidia; order Chitinophagales; family Chitinophagaceae; genus JJ008. The sequence continues at coordinate 1,352 of JANMFO010000266.1, forward strand.
GCCACGCCGCCCATCCCCTGGTTACGTCCACCATCCATAGGAAAAGGTTCTAACCTGCTGTGTACATCATTAGTATGTAAAATGGTCAGTTTCAGAGGGCTGAAATAGTCTGCTGCTTTTAAAAAAGTTGGACCGGCTATAATAGCGCCAGCCGATAAAGCAGCATTTCGTATAAATTTCTTTCTATTGAGCATTCGTAACCCGGTTTTCGATTTTAGCACTGATGTTTTTCCCCTTGCTCTTAAGCTTTTTAATATAATCGATGATGGCATCTCTCATCAGGTAGCCATTCGTTATTTGCGGTACATTTCGAAGCATATCAGCATTGTCGCCACCATTAGCGATAAAATCTGAATTAGCAATCGTATAAGTAGCATTGAGATCTAACGGCTTCCCACCAACAATAACATTGATTGCTTTTTTATCTTTTAATTGCATGGTAAGACCGGCCATTGGCCAACCACCTTTTGCAGCTGCCAAATCCAGCACCTGTTGTAAAATATCTCCTTTCACTTTTTGAAGGATTAATAAATTATCAAAAGGCATCAGTTCAAATATTTTTCCGGTAGTTACATTTCCGGCAGGCAACTGTGTTAACCGGATGCCCCCAAAGTTTACAAAGGCAGCATCCACATTCGTATTATACTTTTCTGTTGCCATTATCAAAAAAGCATCTACCATAAAATTACCCAGATTACCCTCTGGTTGTTTTTTTTCTAAACTCGTCTCTGCAACTCCAATCACATCATTCATCGTTTTATTTACATTACTGCTGTAAGGTTGTAAAAAAGAAAGTACAGCAGAATCCTTTTGCTGAGTCTCATTTATCCGATACGTTTTGTATTGCAACGATTGACTCTGGTAAGTAGTATTACAGGATATACCTGATAAGATGAGAAATAGAATAACAAATACAAAAGGGGGATTTTTTTTCATAACCAGAGCTCTTGTCTGAAGGTATTGATATTTTATACCACAACAAAAAATTATAAACAATAATCGCCACTTTTTATTTGCATCTTTGTATTCTTCAGGATAAAAACCTGACACTATGCAAAAAATAATTTCCCTCAAGCTGCTTCCCTCTGAAGCTGCCAATGAAACACTGATAAAAAAATACATTGCGCAGGCTGAAGCAGTTAACGTTAATTCCGTTTCAGGTTTTCATATACTCAAGCACTCCATTGATGCAAGGGGCAAACAACCCTGGATAAACCTTTCAATGAAAACCTTTATCAAGGAACCCTTTCAGCAAAGGGAACAAATACCATTTGTTTTTAAAGATGTACAAAAAGCAGAACGAACAGTCATTATTATTGGTGCGGGACCCGCTGGTTTGTTTGCTGCCATTCAATTGATTGAAAAAGGTGTTAAACCCATTATTCTCGAAAGAGGTAAAGATGTAAGAGCCAGAAGGAGGGATTTGGCCATCCTGAATAAAGAAGGCGAAGTAAACCCGGAAAGCAACTATTGTTTTGGTGAAGGAGGTGCAGGAACTTACAGCGACGGTAAATTATATACCCGCAGCAGCAAGCGGGGTGATATTAACCGCATACTCAACCTGTTTGTCCGCTTTGGAGCTGAAGAACAGATATTATATGAAGCACATCCGCATATTGGCACTAATAAACTTCCCCATATCATTACTGCTATGCGACAACAGATAGTTGATTGCGGTGGTGAGTTTTTATTTGAAAAGAAAGTCGTTGATTTCATCATAAAGGATAATATAATAAAAGGTGTTAGAACCGCTGATAGCAATTCCTTTGAAGCCAATACTGTTATTCTCGCAACAGGCCACTCTGCAAGAGATATTTTTGAATTACTTCATGCAAAAAAAATACTAATCGAATCAAAACCATTTGCATTAGGCGTTAGAGTAGAACATCCGCAAGCATTAATTGACAGCTCACAATACCATTGTGCTGTAAGAGGTGAATTTTTACCCCCGGCTGCTTACAGTTGGGTACAACAGGTGGATGGAAAGGGAGTCTTTTCCTTCTGTATGTGTCCCGGTGGTATTATTGCCCCGGCAGCTACTTCTCCCGGTGAGTTGGTGGTAAATGGCTGGAGCCCCTCTAAACGTAATAACCCGTATGCTAACAGCGGCATTGTGGTTTCTGTAGAAGAAAAAGATATTTCCAAAACATTTAAAAATACTGATAGCCCATTACTGATGATGGAGTTTCAAAAATCCGTTGAAATAAATGCCTTTAATGCTGGTGATGGAAAATTTGTTGCCCCGGCTCAACGGCTGGTTGATTTTGCAGAAAATAAAATTTCTTCTTCACTCCCAGCCTGCTCTTATTTACCCGGTCTTCATTCATCATCATTACAAGAGGTGTTACCTGCCTTTGTTCATAAAAGATTGCAACAGGCTTTTAAAGAATATGGTAAAAAGATGAAAGGCTATTTTACGAATGATGCTGTGGTGGTAGCTACCGAATCAAGAACCTCATCCCCTGTTCGTATACCAAGAGATACTATCACATTGCAACATCCGCAAATCAAGTACCTGTATCCCTGCGGTGAAGGTGCTGGCTATGCCGGTGGTATTGTTAGTGCCGCAATGGATGGTGAAAGAGTGGCTCGGCAGATTGCCGCCATTTTACAAACCGTTTAACCCGTTTTTTGTGCAGTTTACTCCCTGCCAGTTTCAATTGGCCTAATTTTTCTTCACAATCCAAGCGGATAGGTAAATTTGTTCCTCAAATCAAAACTATGCCCCTTCTCGAATTACAAAATCTGAAGAAATACTTTGCTACGCAGAAAGCCGTAGATGATATCAGCCTGACAGTGGAAAAAGGGCAGATATTCGGCTTACTTGGACCTAACGGTGCTGGTAAAACCACTCTGATCCGGATGATAACCGGTATATTTTATCCTGATGAAGGACAAATTATTTTCGATGGCAAAAAATTTGATCCCACCAACGATGTTGCCCATATTGGTTATATGCCGGAAGAAAGAGGCTTATATAAGAAAATGAAAATCGGCGAACAAACTTTGTACCTGGCACAGTTAAAAGGCCTTAGTAAAAATGATGCCCTGAAAAAAATCAAACAGTGGTTCATCCGGTTTGAAATGGAAAGCTGGTGGAATAAAAAGGTTGAAGACCTGTCAAAAGGTATGAGCCAGAAACTTCAGTTTGTTACAACTGTTTTACACGACCCAAAGCTTATTATTCTTGATGAACCATTCAGCGGTCTAGATCCTGTAAACAGCAACCTGATTAAAGATGAAATATTTAACCTGGCAAAAAATGGTGCTACTATTATTTTCAGTACCCACCGTATGGAACAGGTAGAAGAAATATGCGACCATATAGTCCTTGTGAATAAAGGAAATAAAATACTTGACGGGACTGTAAAAGAGATAAAACAGGAGTTTAAAGAAAATCTTTTCAGTATTGGTACAGAACAAATCCCTACAATGAATGGAAATGCTCCTTTTGAAATAGTAGGAACAAAAAATGAGTCTCAAATTGTAAGAATAAAAGAAGGCAACAAGCCCAATGATGTTTTACAATATCTGTTACAACAAGGAACAGCCATTCATTCTTTTAATGAAATACTGCCCTCGCTGAATGATATTTTTATCAAACTGGTAGAAGGCACACCAGCTGCCCGGCAGTTTCTCCAAAAAGAGTCCTTCGGACAAAAAGTATAACCTTATTCAAACCAACTAAAACATTCGTCATGCAAAAAATATGGCTTATCATAAAAAGAGAATACCTGACAAGAGTCCGTAAAAAAACTTTTATCATCTCTACCCTGCTGTTTCCAATTCTTTATATCGCCCTGGTTTTTGGCATGGGTTATATCGCCGAAAAGAGCCGGCAAAACCTTCATGTAGCCATTATCGACTCATCCGGCTATTTTACAGAAGATGTGTTAAACAAGCAAAACAGCATTGACAAAAGCTCCAACTTAACATATATAAAAGACAGTGTGGCCAGGGTAATAGCCGACCATAAGGCTGCTGGCTACGATGGATACATTTTAATTCCGGCTATAAACTGGCAATCGGGAAAAACTGATTCTCTTTTATTTAAGGCAGATAAATCTTACGGCAGCAGCTCCACCGCTGTAGTAGAAGCTAAACTAAATCGTATATGGGATGAAATAAAAAATGAAAAATTGGGCATTGATGCTGAAAAAAGAAAAATACTCACTGAAAGCCGTATCAGCCTTTCATCAAGGAATATCAAAGATGAAACAGCAAATGCTAAAACAGCCGAGGGTATTGCCTTTGCCTGCGGCATACTTATTTATATGATCCTGCTGATTTATGGCTCCCAGGTAATGATGGGAGTAATGGAAGAAAAAACCAATCGTATTGCAGAAGTGATTGTTTCTTCCGTAAAACCATTTCAAATGATGCTCGGAAAAATTCTGGGCATCGGCTTAGTGGCACTCACCCAGTTTTTTCTATGGATCGCTTTTGTACTAATTGTTTATAATGTAGGCAAGGCTACCGGCGGTGGCGGTATGGCCAATGCAATGGTAGGTAACATGCAACAAATGTTTTCCAGTGTAAATGTGCCACTGATATTATTTTGCTTTGGTTTTTATTTCCTGGCCGGTTTCTTTTTCTATGCCTCTTTATATGGAGCTATTGGCAGCGCTGTAAATGAAGATATGAGAGAAGCTCAGTCCCTGAGTTTTCCCATTACCATGCTGGTTATTATTTCCATTGCGTTAATGAGTACCGCCATTGCCAATCCAACAAGCCCAGTTGCAGTATGGGCAAGCATTATTCCGTTTAGTTCGCCTATTGTAATGATGGCACGGATACCTTTTGGTGTACCTAACACGGTGCCATGGTGGCAACTGGGTTTATCAATGGCTTTGCTGATACTGGGTTTCATTTTTACCGTTTGGTTTGCAGGCAAAATTTACCGTACCGGCATTTTAATGTATGGCAAAAAACCAAGCTGGAAGGAAATGCTGAAATGGGCTTTCAGAAAGAATTGATTTACAAATAACTTATTTCGAAGCCATCCCGCCTGAGGCGGGATGGCTTTTTTGTTAAAATTTTCTTTTTCTTATAAAGGATGTAACAAAATACGAACTCAATCGTATATTTGATACGAAATATTTCGTGAAACAATATTATAGCCTTTAAAACTTTGAACGTATGAAATCAACAAACCTCAAAACCACCCCATTAGTACTTGCTTTACTTACTGCCGGACTTACCATTGGTCTTGTATCCTGGGATTATAAACAATCCTCCGGCCAATACCAGCAGTCAATGAATGATACAACTCCCAAAAAGAAAACAGACCGGGAAAAGAAAGTCCGTGACCTTGATGATGTGCTGGATGAACTGGACAGAGCAGACTTTAAAATGGATATGGGAAAAATGCAAAAAGAGATAGCCGAAGCCATGAAGGAAATTGATGCTGACAAAATAAAAATGGAAATAGATAAAGCGATGAAGGAAGTAGACATGGCGAAAATTCAGAAAGAAGTACAGGAATCATTAGCCAAGGTAGATTTTAATAAAATAAAAGAAGAGATAGCACAGGCAATGAAGGAAGTGGACATGGCTAAAATTCAACAAGAAGTGCAGGAGTCATTCGCTAAAGTAGATTGGGAAAAAATGAAACTGGAAATAGAAAAAGTGAAAGATATTGACATGAAAAAGATAACAGAGGAAATGAAGAAGGCACAGGAAGAGATGAAGGAACTTGGTCCGAAAATCAAGAAAGAAATGGAGAAAGCAAAAGTGGAAATTGAAAAAGCAAAAGCTGAAATGAAAGAATACAAAGGCTTTGTAGACGGATTGGATAATGATGGTTTAATCAACAAAAAAGAAGCTTATACACTAAAACATAAAGACGGCGAACTTTTCATCAACGGAAAGAAAGCTACCAAACAGACGTATAGCAAATACCGCAACTTCCTGGAAAAGCATAAAAAATTCAACATAGAGAAAAGCGATGATGATTTTGATATTGATGTAGATTAAGCCAACGCTTGCCTGCCAGTATAGCCATGAAAAAAGCCGTTCAGTTTAAAACTGAACGGCTTTTAATTTATAAGCTCAGTAAATTATTTTACTCCTGAAAAATAGAACGGTGAAGGCATAATTTCAAAATCACTGTTCTCTATCATTTCAATGTTCATCTGAAATGCTTCGTCTGTTTTTATCACCACTTTCTCTTTGGTAATTTTTTTGAACCCCGCTTTTTCAAAAACAAACTTATAAGTACCGGGCTTCAGTTCATCAAAAGCAAAGCCGCCTTCATCATCCGTTACTGCTACTTTTTCTTTTTTAGAAACAAGGTAAGCAGTTACGTTAACATCTTTCATCGGCTTTTTACTTTCTGAATGAATAACAATTCCGTTCAGTTCATCTTTTTTACCATCACCTTCTCCGGGGCCAATTTCATTGGCCTTCGCAACAACAAAACCCAGCAGGGCAATTGTCAGCAGGAAGATTTTTGATTTCATGTTGGTTTATTTGAATGGTTTAAAACTATTTCGGTTTCCATTTCGGGTAATCCTCAATATTAAACCCATCAGCACTGTTCAAAAGCGATAAATAAAGTTAGAGTTTTTTAACCGGATTCGACAAGCCATCCATAAACTCTTTCCACACATTATTTACGATGTCGCCTGCCGGTAAAATACTATCGAATAAGGCACATACCTGTCCTATTTCCAGCTCCCCTTCTGCCAGGTCTCCTTCAAACATACCCTTCTTAGCCCTTGCCCTTCCTAACAACGTAGCTAATTCTTCTACCGTTGCCCCCCGTAGTTCCGCTTCCTGCACTTGTTTATAAAAGTCGTTCTTTATCAGCCGCACAGGGGTCAGTTTTTTCATAGTCAATTGAGTATCCCCTTCCTGCGTATTAATCACCACATTTTTAAAATTGATGTGTGATGATGCCTCCTCACTAGCCACAAACCGGCTGCCCATTTGTACACCCTCTGCTCCTAACACCATCGCCGCCAGCATTTGTCGCCCATCTCCAATTCCGCCGGCTGCTATCACCGGTATTTTTACCGCCTTTACTACCGCCGGAATCAACACCATACTGGTAGTTTCTTCTCTCCCATTATGTCCACCAGCTTCAAACCCCTCAGCCACTACTGCATCACAACCTGCATCTTCTGCCTTTTTTGCAAACTTTGAAGAACTGACAACATGAATAACTGTAATCCCATTTTGTTTTAAGACGCTTGTCCAGGTCTTTGGGTTACCGGCAGAAGTAAAAACAATTTTTACTCCTTCCTCAATTATGATCTCAATGTGTTTATCAATATCAGGATATAGCAAAGGAACGTTTACACCAAAGGGACGGGATGTAGCAACTTTACATTTTTGTATATGTTCTCTTAAAACATCAGGATACATCGAACCGCTGCCTATAATACCTAAGCCGCCAGCATTACTTACAGCACTTGCAAGCCGCCAGCCACTTGCCCATATCATTCCTGCCTGAATGATGGGGTATTGAATGTTGAAGAGTTTGGTTATATGATTAGAAAAATCAGTCATGAGTTATTAGTCATTAGTCGGGAGTAAAGATAATTCATGAAGAAACAAGGTTCAAGAAATACAAGGCACAAGAGATAGTCTTTAAAGCATAAAAAATATAATAAGATTCAAGGAAAAATATTTGCCCTTGATAGCTATTGAAAAAATAGTTAGGACTTGAATCTTGTGCCTTGAACCTTGTGCCTTATCCCAAATCAATACTCGTATTATCCCCGATATTTAATGAACGGGTTTCACCACGAAGATTAGTATCACTGCCGATAACAGATGTTTCCAGTACAATGTCAAAAAGATTAGAGAAGGAACCGATGATGGAGTTTTTCACAATGGAATAATCAATCACGGTATTATCACCAATGGCCACATTAGGACCGATAATGGAATTCTTTATGTTGCATCCGGCGCCAATACTTACCGGCTGAACGATAACGGTGTTTTCAAACTCGTACTTAACCGGATTATCCTGTACAAATTTTTTCAGTAAGGTAGCATTCGATTCCAGCAGGGTTTCTTTACGGCCACAGTCAAACCAGTTCTCTACTTTAAAAGAATTGAATTTAACGCCAGCCTTTATCATACAGTCCAGTGCATCAGTCAGGTTGTACTCACCATAGCTGCGCAGCCCCTGCCGTATATTGTTTTCCAGGCATTGGAATAACTGTTCGCTTTCTTTAATCTTATAAATACCCACCAAGGCCATATTCGATTTTGGTATCTGTGGTTTTTCTACCACATGGTTTATAAAGCCTTTCTCGTCTATTTCCGCCACACCAAAATCTCTTGGGTCATCCACTTTCCGTACCCCAATCATTGAGTTGGGGTTGTTCATCACTTCTTTTACATCATACTCACAAATGGTATCGCCCAGCACCACAAACACTTCATCATGGTTTACAATATCTCTTGTAAGCCGGATTGCATGACCTACACCCTGCCTGTCAGTCTGGTGTACATAATGTGCCTGCAGGTCGGGGTATTTGCTCTTTACATGGTCTTCTATTTTCTCGCCGAGATATCCAACGATAAAAATGAATTCATTAATACCTGCTTCACGCAGTTGGTCTATAATAATGCTTAATACAGTCTTGCCTGCCAGCGGAATAAGGGCCTTGGGTTGTGAGTAACTGTGGGGACGCAACTTGGTGCCTGCGCCTGCTACGGGAATGATCGCTTTCATATTATTTGAGCCACAATGTTTTATCCCCGGAAATTCCGGGGTGGTTACTAATCAAAAGCCAACGAAAGTAACACTTTTACAATAAACAAAAATACCCGCCCGGAAAGCCATTACATCGCCTGCTAACTTATTTTTGCAGCGACAAAAAATTATGTGCCCGGCTTCAGTGTTGTCCTGAGTTTATAAAAGGATCAACGTCTATTGCCAGTTTATCCTGAGGTAACGAAGGGCACTCTTGTACTTTCAGTAATTCTACTCAACAAATTCTATGCAAAGAGATACGGTCATTTTCGATTTAATCAACAAGGAACTGGAACGCCAACGCAATGGTATTGAACTCATCGCTTCTGAAAATTTTACCTCATTACAGGTAATGCAGGCAATGGGAACCTGCCCTACCAATAAATATGCAGAAGGTTATCCCGGCAAACGTTACTATGGTGGTTGCGAAGTAGTGGATGAAATAGAAACACTGGCCATTGAACGTTTGAAAAAAGTATTTAATGCCAGCTGGGCCAATGTGCAACCGCATAGTGGTGCACAGGCAAACACTGCAGTCTTCTTAGCTTGTTTGAAACCAGGCGATAAAATATTAGGTCTTGATTTAAGCATGGGTGGCCACCTTACACATGGCAGCCCTGCCAACTTCAGCGGAAAATATTACCAGGCATTTCATTATGGTGTCACCAAAGACGGTATTGTTGATTATGACCAGTTAGAGGCAACGGCCAGAAAAGAAAAACCCAAAATGATTATTTGCGGTGCATCTGCTTACAGCCGTGACTGGGATTATAAACGCATCCGTGCAGTAGCTGATGAAGTTGGTGCATTGGTATTGGCCGACATTGCACACCCTGCCGGTTTAATAGCATCCGGTTTATTAAACGACCCGTTTGACCATTCTCATATTGTTACTTCCACCACTCATAAAACATTGCGTGGACCAAGAGGTGGTATTATCATGCTGCGGCATGATTTTGAAAATCCATACGGCATTAAAGATCCGAAAGGAAATACAAGAATGATGAGCCAGTTGCTTGACCTTGCTGTATTCCCCGGTATGCAGGGCGGACCATTAGAACATGTTATTGCAGCCAAAGCCATAGCTTTTGCAGAAATTTTGGATGACTCTTTTAAAGCATATGGTCAACAGGTTATCAGCAATGCACAGGCAATGGCTAAATCATTTGTGTCAAGAGGTTACCAGCTTATCAGCAATGGAACAGATAATCACTTAATGCTGATTGACCTTCGCAGTAAAAATCTTACCGGCAAAAAAGCACAGGAAATATTAGACAAAGCACATATCACCCTGAATAAAAATGCCGTGCCGTTTGATGATAAATCACCGTTTGTTACATCAGGCATCCGTGTTGGTGTGCCAGCCGTTACTACAAGAGGAATGAAAGAAGAACACATGGAAACTGTAGTAGCCATGCTTGATAAAGTGCTGATGAATGCGGATGATGCAGCGGTAATTGCTTCTGTAAAAGGTGAAGTAAAAACATTTATGCAGCAGTTTCCTTTATACCCCGAACTGGGTTAATAATTGAACTTTTCGTTATTTAGCAATAACAAAACAACTAGTTATGATTCAACGCCAGCAAACACTTTGGTTATTATTAGCTGCTACAGCTGGTATCTTAAGTTTTATGTTTCCATTTGTAACAGGTACAGAGCTGGTTGAAAAAACCACTATGCAAAAACCTGCCGAAATAGATGCCGGAAGTAAATTTTTTATTTTGTTGCTGACTATCGCATCAATCGTTATTTCCACTATCTCTATTTTTCTTTTCAAAAATCGCAAGCAACAGCAATGGCTTTGCCTCCTTGGAGTATTAATTGCCGGGCTTTTGATTTTTCTCTACATTTTAGAAATGAATAAACTTATAAAGCCTACGCTTGCTCTTTTCTGCATTCTGCCTTTTGCCATGCTTGCTGGTTACTTTCTTGCTTTCCGCAATATCCGCAAAGATGAAAAGCTAGTAAAATCATTGGACAAACTCCGGTAATTTTTTTTAGCCGGAATCTAATGATGAAATCATAAAATCTTAATAGAGGCTGATTCAAAATAATACTATACACTTCTGCTTCTTTAGTATTATACCAATCAGACATTAAAAATACATTTTTGCACACGGATAAAACGGATTGGATACATGAACACCGATTATTTTGATAAATCAAAATCCTGGATTTCTGCGTAGCAGAAAAATCTGTGTTCATCCGTTTAGTCCGTGTCATCCGTGTGCAAATACACAGTAAATGAGTACATTCTCAATGGCTTACTTTTAATGTCTAATTAGTATTAATTCCTCCACCATTACAGTAGCTCACCTACCTGTCATTCTCATCAGCAGTTAAAAAATAAATTATTTCTTGCTTCTTCTTTTATTATAAACCCTTTTAAAAAATAAGGGTATCCCCCCAATTAATTTTTTCAGTTGCTTATTTGATTGCACTTGCTCTTAAACATATTTAAGTTTGAGAGAATCCAATAATCCAATCCTACTATGAAGACCATCCTATTCTTCGTTGCGTTTCTGCTATACGCAACATTTTCATCCGCACAAATAGACCCGCATACTCCATGGACCTGGATGAAGGGAGATAACACCATTGACCAACTGGGAATTTATGGCACACAAGGAACAGCAAATGTTTCTAATAAACCCGGTGCAAGAAATTCAGCAACTACATGGAGAGATACAACCGGCAAACTTTGGCTGTTTGGAGGCTCAGGTTATGGAGCAAGTAGTTTGGGTTATTTAAACGACCTGTGGAAATATGATCCCTCCACCAACAATTGGACATGGATGAAAGGTGATAATACAACCGATCAATATAGCATATATGGAACAAAAGGGATAGCTAACACTGCTAACAAACCCGGTGCAACCTATGCCAGCGTTTCCTGGACTGATGCAAATAATAACCTCTGGCTTTTTGGTGGCTTTGGATATACCAATAATGATTTTGGTTTTTTAAATTCCCTTTGGAAATACAACCCCACTACTAATCAATGGACATGGGTTAAAGGAGACAATACGATTGATAAACCAGGAATATATGGAACACAAGGAGTAGAAAACAATACTAATAAGCCAGGTGCAAGATATGGCAGCCAGACATGGATAGATGCAAGTGGAAATTTGTGGCTCTACGGAGGTTATGGTTACAATAGCAGTGTTTCCGGAATTTTAAATGATATATGGAAGTATAACCCATCTACAAACAGATGGACATGGATAAAAGGAGATAATGCTGTTGAACAAGTGGGAGTGTATGGGACCAAAGG
>JANMFO010000355.1:0-12291 GCA_031374245.1 Chitinophagaceae bacterium
ATGACGGAAGTACAGTTTCCTATGCTTTTACTAATTTTTTGACACATGATGATGTGGCAAAACTGATTGGTAGTGCTAGACAAACGGTTACCACTTTCATCAATCAATTAGAAGATGAAGGCCTGTTGAAAATTTCCCGCAAGAAAATCCTTATTCCGGATGTTAAAAAGCTGGAGCAGTTGGTGATTGTTACTTAGTTTTTACTTCTTACATTCGTTTTATGCATCCCCTGTTGAAAATTTTCTTTACCGGAATGCTGGTAAGTTTTATCGGTTCGTTGCCCCTTGGAACGCTGAATATAGCTGCCATGCAGATTTCTGTTTCAGATGGCGTTACGGCGGCTATGTTATTCTCTGTTGGTTCCTTGCTGGTGGAAATTGTTTATGTCCGCATTTCATTGGTGGCCATGGACTGGATAAGAAAACAGGAAAAAGTGTTGAAAGCACTGGAATGGGTAACATTGATAATTGTTTTGGGACTTGCTATAGCAAGTTTTTATTCTGCCCTGCACCCAAAAGTGGAAAAGAACTTTGTATTGGACAGTCCCATGCCAAAGATTGTATTAGGCATGCTGATGTGTGCTGTTAACCCGGTGCAGATACCTTTCTGGTTTGGATGGAGTACAGTACTATTTACCAAAAAAGTATTGCTGCCAAGAAATGATCATTATAATACTTATATCATCGGAATCGGTATCGGTACATTTATCGGCAATTTAATTTTTATATATGGTGGACAATTAATTGCTGATAAAATTAATAACAACCAGCATATTTTAAGCTGGGTTATCGGAGGCATTTTTGCTCTCACTGCCCTTATTCAGCTGTGGAAAATAATCAAGAAGAAAGATACTGTTCATAAACTGGAACACCCGGAAGAAGTGACACAGCATATCGAAGACCAATTTGAAAAATTTGAAGACGGGTTGGATAAAATAACCCATCATGAAAAAGATTAATTAACGATTGAAACTGTATCCTGCGGATAAAGAAGGCAAAATCCTGCCACCATCATCTTCATTCAACGAATTATAATCCTTGCTGAATTTTTTTGTGTAGCCATAGCCGATTGATGGGGCGGCATAAATGCGTTTGGCAAAAATGAGATGGTAGCCTACCTCAGCCCAGGGAGTAATAAACAAACTATTCCTGTTTGTCTGCCCTTCAAAATTTTCCAATGAAAACAAAACTCTTGCTCCTGCAAAGGGATTGCTGCCGGTTAGCTTATTATTGAAAGCATAACGATAGCCAACATAAAGACCTAATCCATGAGAAACAGAATAAGCTTTTTTAGATGCTAACTGGTAAGTAATGCCAGCACTAAAACTGCTTTTGTTATTAAATGATTCACCTCTTGCAGCCGCTTTGGCATTATTATACCCTTTACCGATTGACCGGATATATTCACCACCAAATTCAAATGGACGTTGAGCATTGCTGCTGAAAGTAACAAGCATTATTGCAACAATAAAAAGTAGTTGTTTGTGCATAACGTTTATAAAACGTAAACAGTGCAGGAATATTATTGCAAGGAGAAAACAGGGATGTTTAATCAACAATAAAAAGCTTACAACCGGTTGCTGTTGATGTCCGATGGGCTTCGTTATCATCCCCCACAAAATAGCACATGCCCTTGGTAAGTTTCATTATCCGGCCATCTTTCAGTTCAGTATCCATTTCGCCTTCCATGCAAAGAATGATATGCCCTTTGCTGCACCAATGGTCGGCGAGGTAACCGGGTGTATATTCTACCATCCTTACTCTTACTTCATTCATTTGTTGAATTTGCCAGTAAGCCATACCGGTATCACCTTTGTGTTCTTCTTTGGGAACGGAAGACCAGTTGATTGTTTGGAAAGGGAATGAATCGAGTTTCAATTATTAGTTTTAATTACGAATTATTAATTACTTTATTTCTTCCACCCACTTATCCCTTTCATCCGGGCTAAACTTCCACGGAGCAAAATTATTTTCTACATTACTAAACATAGCAGCCCATTCCTGCGGGGAGTTACTTTCTTCCATTACCAGGTAGCGGCGCAGTTGCACAATTATATCTAATGGGCTTATACTAACAGGACATTCCTGTACACAGGCATTGCAGGTGGTGCAGGCACGGAGCTCTTCTACAGAAATATAATCGTGAAGTAATGATTTGCCATCGTCTTTAAATTCCTTGTTGGCCGTAATGTTTTTTCCAACCACTTCCAGCCTGTCACGGGTATCCATCATAATTTTCCGGGGGGATAATAGTTTTCCGGTTTGATTAGCAGGACAGGCGGCCGAACATCTTCCGCATTCTGTACAGCTACAAGCATCCATCAAATTCTTCCAGCTTAAATCCATCACATCTTTCGCTCCGAACTTTTGTGGTGCGGCGACTTCTCCGGTTGGTGCCAGTTCTGGTTGCATGGCATACAGTACTTCTTTCTGTATGGATTCCATATTATCCATTTCACCCATCGGCTTCAGCCTTGCATAATACGCATTGGGAAATGCCAAAACAATATGCAGGTGTTTGGAATAAGGCAGGTAATTAAGAAAAGCAAATATTCCTACAATGTGGAGCCACCAGCTACCTCTTTCTATTATCTCCAGTGTGCCATTGCTCAGGCCATTAAAAACAGGCTGCAGGTATTGCGAAATAACAAAGTTTCCTGTCGGATGTGCAGCATAATGTTCAACGCCTCTTGTTTGTAATAAAGTGTCGCTGGCATTCAGCAATAAAAAGAGAGACATCAAAACAATTTCTATAATCAGGATATAATTGGCATCGCTTCTTGGCCATCCATCTAAATCTTTGCTGATAAAGCGTTTTAGTTTTATCACATTTCTTCGGATAAGGAAAACGATTACTGCCACCAGTACCAGCAAAGCCAGCACTTCAAAACTATTAATCAGAAAAGTATAGAAGCTGCCCATTGTTGCTGCAAACATCCGATGTGTTCCAAAAATACCATCCAGTACAATTTCCAGCACTTCAATATTGATGATAACAAAACCCGCATACACAAAAAAGTGCAGCACGGCTACCAGTGGATTACGGAACATTTTCTTTTGACCAAAGGCCAATAGTAAAACATTACTCCATCGTTTACCGGGATTGTCATTAATGGTCTCATCACGGCCCAGCCGGATGTTGCGACTTATCTCTTTTACTTTTTTAGAAAAGAACCAGATGGCAACGCCACTGAGCAGGATAAATAAAATTTGTTGTGCAATTTGCATAGCAGTCGATTACAAGTGCTAATTTACGGCTTGTTACCTGAAGTGGTTAAAATGTTTAAAGACTAAAAGAAGAAAGTTAATGGCTGACTCAAAAAAATATATTCTTGACGGGAATGTGGCCGAAAAAAAACTCCGCCGTATGGCATTGGAGATTTTAGAAAATAATGCAGAGGAGAAAGAAATCATACTGGCGGGCATACGGGAAAGTGGGAGTGTGGTGGCTACCTGCATTCAGAAAATGATAGCCGAATTCTCGCCGGTGAAGACGGAATTAATCTCCATTACGGTTGATAAAAAGAATCCTAAGGAAATAAGCCTGAGCCACTCAGTGGATTTTACTGATAAGGTAATTATTATTATTGATGATGTGGCCAATAGCGGCCGTACTGTTTTATATGCCCTGAAGCCTTTTCTTGATTTTTATCCTAAAAAAATTCAGACACTGGTGCTTGTAGAAAGAAGACACAATTCTTTTCCTGTTCGTCCTGATTATATTGGTCTATCGGTGGCGAGTACTTTGCAGGAACATATTTTTGTAGAAGTGGATAGTGAAAAAGTAGTGGGAGCTTATTTGCAATAACGAAAACATTACTTATAAACGAGATGTTTGTCAGGCTGAGTGTACCGAAGCCTTTTGAATCATCCTTCGATAAACTCAGGATGACAGTCGTTGTCAAGAAATCCTAACAACAAATAAATCAGAAATGAATAGCATGTGCTTTAAATTTTCCATTAGAAAATTCAAGACTGGGTGTGGGAAATTTGAAGGCACTTAAAACAGTCAGCAGAAATTTTACTCCCTTTTTATTCGTTTTAATTTTTGTCAAGTCGATATCTGGTGCGATGAACCATTGCCGAAAACGTTTTACATCCGGCCGGTTGAAAGTGATATTGCCATTATCATCTTTAGCAACATTTTGCGTGCCGCCAAACAAACCTTCAGCACCATAGCCGACAGAAATGGATAACCATGCCGGAAGATTGGCGTTTTTAAAGAACGGTTTCAGGTTCATACTTGCCCAATAGGTTTGACCATTGTAATCTTTTAGTAAACGTTCAGCTGAACTGGTGCCGAATAATTTATCACTTCGCTGATTTAGTTGCGGGTCGTTATAATTTTTCCGGTGAAAAGAAAATTTGAATTTGATGCGTTGGTCATTCCATGCCAGTTCCTGGGCTACTAATGCGGTGCTTCCTAAAATGTTGGCACTAAAATCTGACCAGCTCCATCCCCAGCCGGCACTAAAACCATCGAGTACTTCAATAACGGTTTGATAGAAAGCACCACTCATGCCGCCAATCCAGATACGTTTTTTTCTGTCAAGGCCAGTCCACCGCCACATTTCCATACTGGCACGGCTTTCAATATAAGCAGCATACAAATGACCTACTTTATCTACCTGTTTCCATTCAGGAAAATCGTTGAACGTATGAAAACCAGTTTTATCATACTGGCTGTACCAGGCAGAGGATAGGGCTATCATCACCCCGCTGTAGCCAACTACATTGGCAGTTCCGATAAACCAGGTTCGTTTTTTCTTTTGTTCGGGGGTGAGATGATAAAAATTATTATCGCCGGGTTGTATTATTGCTGAATTCGTATGAATACGAACCGGTAATGGAACTGATGTGTCAGCAACTAGTTTTATTACACTATCAACGGAACTTCTTATTGTATCGCTTTGTGCATTAAGTGATGCGGGAATGAAAAGAAAAGCTATCAACATGCCCAGCAGCGAACGGGACTTAAAAGAGTGTGACACAAGGGACGATGATAGTAGTACTGCTGCTGACCTCATATTAATTAAACAAATTTACGTTTCTTGTTGCTTTTCAGTTTCAAATAATAAAATTCAATAACTTCCGGCTTGAAAACGATTGAAACTTATGGACACAGCAATACAAGCAAAAATTGATACCTGGCTTTCTGGCAATTTTGACCAGACTACGAAAGAAGAAATCAAAAAATTAGCCAGGGAGAATCCTGATGAACTGGCCGATGGGTTTTACCGGAACCTTGAGTTTGGTACGGGTGGCCTTCGTGGATTGATGGGTGTGGGTACCAACCGGATGAATAAATACACGGTGGGTATGGCTACACAGGGCTATGCTAATTATTTGAAACAATGTTTTCCTGCCGGAGTAAGTGTGGCTATTGCGCATGATAGCCGTAATAACAGCCGCTTCTTTGCAGAAACGACAGCGAATGTTTTTGCTGCGAATGGAGTGAAAGTGTATTTGTTTGAAGCATTGCGGCCAACACCTGAATTATCGTTTGCTATCCGTCACTTAAAATGCCAGGGCGGGGTGGTATTAACAGCTTCGCATAATCCAAAAGAATACAATGGGTATAAAGCCTATTGGGATGATGGCTCACAATTAGTGCCTCCGCATGATAAAAATGTAATTAAGGAAGTAGATAAAATTGCCTCAGTAGATGATGTGAAATGGAGTGGCGGTGAAGCCAATATTACCATTCTGGGAAAAGAAATGGATGAAGCATATATGACGATGGTGAAAAGCCTGAGTGTGTATCCTGAAGTAATTGCAAAGCATAAAGACCTGAAGATTGTTTATACACCGATACATGGAACAGGCATTACATTATTACCACAAGTATTGAAAAAATTTGGTTTTGATAATGTACACATCGTAAAAGAACAGAGTGTGCCGGACGGAAATTTTCCTACCGTGGCTTATCCCAACCCGGAAGAAAGTGAGGCCATGAGTTTGGGATTGAAATTGTCGGAAGAATTAGATGCAGATATACTCAGCGGTACTGACCCGGATGCTGATAGAATTGCGATTGGTGTAAAAGACAGCAATGGTAAATGGGTGCTGATGAATGGCAATCAAACGGCTGTGCTGGCCGTAAATTATTTACTGGAAGCCAGAAAAGCAAAAGGAATAGCAGAGGCGAATGATATGGTGATAACGACTATCGTTACTACACCAATGATTGATGGCATTGCTAAAAAGAACAACGTGGCTTGCTATCGGGTTCTGACCGGTTTTAAGTGGATTGCTGATATGATAAGAGAAAAAGAAGGAAAGAAGAATTATATTATCGGTGGGGAAGAAAGTTTTGGATTGATGATTGGCGATAAAATACGGGACAAAGACGGCATCAGTGCAGTGGCATTACTTTGTGAGATGGCGGCTTATGAAAAAGAAAAAGGCCGCAGCTTGTATGAAAAAATGATTGACCTGTACGTAGAGTATGGTTTATACAAAGAACACCTGATTTCTATTACCAAAAAAGGGATGGATGGCCAGCAGCAGATAGCAGCAATGATGGAAAGCTATCGCAACAATCCGCCAAAAACTATTAACGGTACAGATGTAGTGCAGTTACTGGATTATGAATTACAAAAAGGAACGAACCCACAAACCGGAGATGCCTGGAAAATAGAATTACCTAAATCCAATGTGCTGCAATTTATTTTAGCCGATGGTAGCAGTATTTCGGCAAGACCAAGTGGTACAGAGCCGAAGATTAAATTCTACTTTAGTGTGAATACAAAACTGAACAGTGCAGCGGAGTATGATAAAGAGAATAAGAAGCTGGATGATAAGATAAAAGCGATAATTGGAGATATGAAACTTTAAATTAATAGAATGAGTAATTATTCCAGCCTTCAAGTTCTTTTAGAAGAGACGGTACCGGCATTGGGCTATGAATATTTACCCTTAAATGGGAATGATGCTCAGAAAACTGATATTTTAATTAGAAGCTTATCTAAAAATTTTGTCCTTAGCTGGAAGGTAGATAATACACTTTTATTTTCAGCGGAAATTAAATCTCAAGTTGCGGAAAAATTACGAACATTATTTTTTAATCAGGTTTGGTTCAAAAATGAATCAAACATTAATTCCGTTGATGATATTCAAGATTTTATTTCTGCTAATCTACCAAATGAAAATCCCGAGTCTCGTATTCTTTCTGTATTACAATTCATATATGCGAAAACTCCTTTTGCTGGCGATACTGTAGATATATCATCTAGTGAACTTTCATTTGAAGAAGAATATTGGCGTAATATGTTTTTTCATCTACAAAGTGAATTTGCTTTTTATGTTAATGCTGCAGAAGAACTTGGTTATTTATCCATCCAAGATAAATATGCAGGAAATTTTTTTGGAATAGGACTAACTGCAAAAGGTCTCGGAGCCATTATTGAAATTGAAAATCAAAATAAATCTAAAAGTTGCTTCGTTGCAATGTCTTTTGTTGATGAAATGTTTAGGATTTATGAAGAGGCTATTAGGCCAGCAATACTTGAAACAGGGTTTGAACCCTTGATAATTAGTGAAAAGAAAGACATACCAAGCGATATAACTATAAACGATGCAATTCTTGCGGCGATAAAAAAATCAAAATTTACAATAGCAGATTTTACTGAACATAAACATGGCGTTTATTTTGAATCCGGTTATGCTTTAGGCAGAGGTCAAAAAGTAATCTATACTTGTAGGCAAGATGAAATAGGTAAAGCCCATTTCGATACAAGAAATTACCCTCATATAATTTGGAAAGATGCTGAAGATTTAAAGAAACAATTGATTGATAAAATTGAGGTATTCATTAAATCATAATTTACACCTCTTAGCCTATATTGCATTGCTTATGAGACCCATTGAAGATACTTACCGGCACAAAGGCCTTCGCAAAAAATTAGTTCAAACCATTATTGCAAAAGGAATAACGGATGAAAGAGTGCTGGATGCTATTTTAGAAGTGCCCCGACATTATTTCCTCGATTCTGCTTTTGATGAAAAAGCGTATGAGGATATTGCTTTTCCAATCGGCGAAGGACAAACTATCTCGCAACCATACACCGTAGCTTACCAAAGCCAGTTACTGGAATTAAAGCCTTTTCAAAAAGTGCTTGAGATAGGAACAGGCAGTGCTTACCAGGCGGTAGTGCTGGCAGAAATGGGTGCACAGGTGTACACTATCGAACGACAAAAGAAATTGTTTGATGCCAACAAAACATTTTCTTTTCTCAAAAAATATCATTCTATTAAATTCTTTTATGGCGATGGTTTTGAAGGCTTACCTACTTACGGGCCTTTTGATAGAGTAATTATTACGGCTGCAGCGCCGGAGATTCCACAAAAACTAATTCAGCAATTAAAACCCGGCGGCATGATGGTAATCCCATTAGGTGCTGGTGATGTGCAACAAATGATGCGGATAACCAAACTGGAAAACGGTGCCTTGAAAGAAGAAGTGTTTGAAAACTTTTCTTTTGTACCGATGCTGGGGGGGAAGGAGAGCTGAGTCTTTAGTCAGGAGTCGGGAGTCGTCGTAAATTGGTTGAGGTTTTTTTATATAAGCAATGCCCGTATCAAAGGAAATTTTTCTGGCTCACGACTAATGACTCCTTACTCCAGACTCACTATGCAAACTGTTCCAACAATTCAATCCTCTTCTCAATCGGGGGATGTGTGGCAAACATATTATCCCAGGAAGCTGATTTATGTACCGAAGGTTTTGGATTGTCAATAAAAAGTTGAGCCACATCACGGCTTTCAACGGCTTCTATTAATGGGTCACCGGAAATTTTTCGTAAGGCGTTTGCTAAAGCATAAGGCTTTTTGGTCATGTCGGCGGCACCTGCATCAGCTAAATATTCTCTTTTGCGGCTGATGCCGAAGCGGAGCATAATAGCAATCAGGTAAGCAACGGCGGTAATAACAATAGCAATTAAAACAATAGCCCCACTTCCTTTACTGTCTTTGCTTTTTTTACCGCCTGCAAAGCGAAGGCTTCGAAAAGCCATTTCTGCTAAAAAAGAAAAGATGCCAACGAATATGATGGAGACGATTAACAGGCGTACATCCCGGTTTTTAATATGCGATAATTCATGAGCAATCACTCCTTCCAGCTCTTCATCATCTAATTTTTCGATAATGCCTTTGGATAAGGAAACTGAAAAACTACGGGTACTGATGCCGCTGGCAAATGCATTCAGCGAATCATCTTCAATTATATACACTTTTGGCGTTGTCATACCTTGGGAAATGCAAAGATTTTCAACCAGGTTATAAACCCGTTTATTTTCTATCCTGTCTAGTGGCTTACTACCGGTTGCCATCCGGATAAATGCAGCATGACCAGCCCAGGCAATTAAAAACCAGATGCCGGTACCAGCCAATACAAATGGCAAGCTCTGTATCGAATACTGATTGGTTACTTCCAGTTGCTGGTCGTTTACGAAAAAGAAAAACAAATAAAACATTCCCAGCAGTAATACCGGGAATGCTATTAATAAAAGGACTGAGTTGAAATTATTTTTCCTGATTTGTTTATCTAATCCTATGTATTGCATATTTTTTAACTCCCCTTCAGGGGATGGGGGTTAAAATTGAATTTTTGGTGGCTCTTCCATTTGCTTTCTTGAATCTGTACCAAGGTCAAACATGATTTCACGGCTGAAACCAAAATTTTTGGCTATCAGGTTGCTAGGGAATGATTCAACAGCATTATTGTATTCTGTTGTAGCTGCATTAAAGAAGCGGCGGCTTGCAGCTAGTTTATTTTCAATATCGCTGAGTTCTTCCTGTAGTTGTAAAAAATTTTGATTTGCTTTTAAATCAGGATAAGCTTCTACCTGAACTTTTAATCCTGCAAGGGCCGAGGTGAGTTGTTGTTCAGCAACAATTTTACCATCAATGCTTGTAGCATTCATGGCTGCACTGCGGGCCTCGGTTATTTTAGTAAAAACTTCTTTTTCATGACCGGCGTAACCTTTAACTGTTTCTACTAATTGAGGAACAAGGTCGTGCCGCTGGCGAAGCTGCACATCAATATCCGCAAAAGCATTTTGCCTGCGGTTTCTTAAGCGGACCAATCCGTTGTAAAGACTCATAACCCAGAGGGCAATAAGGACAAGGACACCCACAATAATTAGTACTGGCATAGTTGTTTAGTTTAATAGATGTTGAAATTAGTGAAAAAAAACACGGATTGGGCTGATTAAGACGGATTAAACAGATTTTGTCTGACACTGCTGATTATTTATTATTCGGTGCTAAAGAATAATAAATGTGTGAAATACATTTTCAATCCGTATCATCCGTGATTCTTCTTACCTTTCCCGAACATTCATTAACCTATGCGTATTGTACCTTTTGCCATTTCTGCTGTCGTTACTGCAGGTCTCATTTTTGTTTTCAACCGTCCGCTTGGCCCATTGCCAATGCCACTTGGAAGATTTGTAAGCCCACAACATGGTTTCTGGCAAAATGCAGAGCCTGCTAATACCAGTTTTGATGCAGACCTTTCCTTTCCTGATTTAAAAGGAAAGGCCGAAGTTTATTTTGATGAACGGCTGGTGCCGCATGTATTTGCAGAGAATGATGAGGACTTATATTTTATACAAGGATACCTGCATGCAAAATTTCGTTTGTTCCAGATGGATCTGCAAACTAAAGCTGCTGCTGGCCGTGCCAGTGAAATAGCCGGTGATAAGGCCATCAATTTTGATAAAGAACAAAGAAGATTGGGGATGGTGTTTGCAGCAGAAAATGCGATGAAGGAGATGGATAAAGACCCTAAATCGAAAGCAATGTTTGATGCTTACACAAATGGTATCAATTCTTATATTGGCTCTTTAAAAGAATCGGCATTGCCATTGGAATATAAATTACTAAACATTCAACCAGAGAAATGGACACCATTTCGTACTGCTTTATTATTAAAGATGATGGCGAAAATGTTATCGTCAGGAACGGAGAATGATTTAGCAAATACAAATGCAAAATCCATTTTTATTCCTGATGAGTTGAAAATGATTTATCCGCAGGTGCCGGATTCGCTTAAGCCGATAGTGCCACAAGGAACCGTGTTTCCAAAACCTGCTATTGTGCCTGTACAACCAGCATTTGCTGATTCATTATACTTTGGGAAAAAAGAGATAATTGCTGAACAAGAAATTTCAAAACCTGATATTAATAATGGAAGTAACAACTGGGTGGTAGCTGGTAGTAAAACAAAAAGCGGTGTACCCATTCTTTGTAATGACCCGCATCTTGAATTATCATTGCCATCTATTTGGTACGAAATGCAATTGCAAACGCCTTCCAGTAATGTATATGGGGTTTCTTTACCGGGCAGTCCATTTGTTATTATCGGTTTTAATGATAGCATTGCATGGGGTGTCACCAATGCACAACGGGATGTAAAAGATTATTATGAGATAAAATTCAAAGACAAATCAAAGAAAGAATACTGGTTCAATGGAAAATGGCAGCCAACTACACAACGTATTGAAGAAATAAAAGTAAAAGGCGGGAAGACAGTTTATGATACAGTGGCCTACACAGCCTTCGGGCCTGTGATGTTTGATGAAAGTTTCTCGAACGAATCGTCGGCCAACAGAAACCTTGCTGTGCGCTGGACAGCACATGATCCCAGCAATGAGGCATGGACACTTTATAAATTGAACCGGGCAAATAACTATGATGAGTATGCTGCTGCAATAAGTAAGTTTGATTGCCCGGGTCAGAATTTTGTTTTTGCATCTAAAACAGGTGATATCGCTATCTGGCAACAGGGAAAATTTCCGGCCCGGTGGAATCGACAGGGCTTGTATGTAATGCCGGGAGAAGACAGCAGCTATATATGGCAGGGCTTTATTCCGCAGACAGAAAACCCGCACAGTAAAAACCCTGAACGTGGATTTTTAGAAAGTGCTAATCAACGGCCTGCTGATTCAACATATCCATATTTTATTCCGGGTAGTTATATTACGGCAAGAGGTATAACTATTGAAAATAAATTGATGGCAATGAGTGGTATTACCCCGGATGATATGATGAAATTGCAAAATAATTACTTTAACACATTAGCAGAAGATGCAAGAAGTACGTTGCTGGCTTATGTAAAAGAGAATGAATTGAATGCTGCTGAAAAGAAGTATCTCGATATTTTTAAGAATTGGGATTTGTTGGCTTCGCCCGATTCAAAAGGGCAGACGGTGTATCAATGCTGGTTTGATAGTTTGGAAGTTGGCATCTGGAAAGATGAATTGTCAAGGACAAATCCAATGTCTCCCTG
>JANMFO010000374.1:0-25890 GCA_031374245.1 Chitinophagaceae bacterium
AGTCCGTTTTTCTTTCCAATGCCTGCCGCCACGGTGACCCTTGCCGCTGAAGCCGCCGACTAAAATCCGGCTAAGTATCAATAAGCCCAGTGCCTGCCAAAAAGTAATGATGCCTGCGCCAACAGCCGGCACTAATGCCGCATTCCACAACGTCATTACCAACCATCCAAACAAGCTAACAGCTGCTACACCAATGGCAAGAAAAAGAGGTATTAAATAAGGCTTTCTTCTGATTACACTTTTCATTGTTTTATGTTTTAATCATTTAAAAAATCTGTGTATAAAAATTCAAGTCGTTTTCGTAAATGTTGTACGCTATATCTTTTCCGGGAAATAATTGTTTTGATATTTTCATTTTCTTCGTCAGCTATTTCCTGCAGTGTTTTATCTTCTATTTCATTCCTGATGAAAACGCTACGTTGATTTTCCGGTAGCTCCTGCAGCGCTTCAAATAATTTTTCCCTGAATAGTTTTTGCAGTTGCATGGTTTCCGGATTGCCGCTCTTGTCCTGCATAAATAACGGCACCAGCCATTCTTCATCATCAGCAACACCATCATTTAATGCTGTGTTTTTCTTTTTACGATAAGTATCCGTTATCCTGTTACGGGCTACCCTGTACAACCAGCCGCTGATGCTTTCTATATCATCCAGCCTGGCCTGGCTGCTTAGCTGGTACCACACATCCTGTAAAATGTCTTCCGCATCTTCATTGGTATTGACCCGGCCTCTTATAAAGCCAAAAAGCTGGCGGCCATACTCCTTAACCGCCTGGATAATATTTTGCTTTTTTTCAGTCATTAACAATTCCATTTCAGCCGCTTTAAAAGGAAGACGGACTGAAGTGATTTTTACTTTAAAGATTTAAAAAATAATTCCCGCTTCAAAAAGAACAAATAAAAGCGTAACAAACTAACTTTCCGTTCATGCTTAAAAAAATTGTCATCATAGGACCTGAAAGCACCGGTAAGAGTACTTTGTGCGAGCAGCTGGCACAGCATTATGAAACCACCTGGTGCCCGGAATTTGCCAGAGAGTATTTACTCACCAATGGAATCAATTATGACTATGATGATTTACTCACTATTGCCAAAGGGCAACTAGCCTTAGAAGATGAGTATACAACGACATTGGAAAATCAATCGCAGACCATGCTGGAAAATGGAGAGCACCTTCCACTTTTTATTGATACGGATATGTATGTGGCCAAAGTATGGGGTGAATTTGTTTTTGGCAAATGCCACCGTTTTGTCTTAGATGAGATAGTAAAAAGAGAATACGACCTCTATCTTTTATGCAATATTGACCTTCCGTGGGTAGAAGATGATCTTAGGGAGTATCCGGATATAGAAAGCCGGAAAAAACTATACCGTATTTATAAAGATTTAATGGTCAATCAAACCGTCCCCTGGGTTAACATCAGTGGTGATTATGAGCATCGACTTCAAAAAGCTATCATTGCTGTGGATAAGCTGCTGGAATAATTGTTGCTATTTTTGCAATTACATGAAAGAAGTGTTACAAAAAAATCACCGGCTTTTCTTTTTTGGGTTATGGCTGTTACTTGGTCTTATTCAATCGGGACTTACAGAATTGCAGGATGACGAGGCTTATTACTGGGTGTTCAGTCAATATCTTGATTGGGGCTATTTCGACCATCCGCCAATGATTGCTGTATTGGTGAAAATGGGATATGCAATTTTCCCAAATGAATTGGGTGTCCGTCTTTTTCCTTTATTACTGAATATATTTTCACTAATCATCATTGAAAAACTGATTGATAAAAAGAACCCCTTCCTTTTTTACGTCATTGCCTTATCCATTGCGGTATTGCAGATAAGTGGCTTTGTTGCCGTTCCTGATATTCCTTTAATATTTTTTACTGCATTGTTCTTTCTCTGTTATAAAAGATTTATCAGCAGCTTTTCATTGTTTAACACTTTTATACTGGGGCTGTCAGTTGCCCTTTTATTATACAGCAAGTACCATGCAGTATTGATTGTATTTTTTGTATTACTCTCAAACATCAAACTCTTTACCAAATACCAGGTTTACCTGGCCGGTATTATTGCTTTGCTATTATTTGCGCCGCACCTCTGGTGGCAATACCAGCACAACTGGGTAAGCTTTCGCTATCATTTGTTTGAAAGCAATGTAAATGATTACAAACCGTCATTTACTATAGAGTATATTGTTGGTCAGCTATTACTTCCGGGTCCTATCGCCGGGTTTATTTTATTACCTGCTGCTTTTTTGTATAAACCGAAGAATGAAACGGAAAAAGCACTACACTTTACCATGATTGGTATTTATATCTTCTTTCTGCTTAGTTCATTCAGGGGAAAAGTAGAGGCTAACTGGACTTCACCAGTATTGGTTTCATTAATAGTTCTTTCACACCAATTTTTGAATGAGCGAATTAAATGGCAAAAACTCACTTACAAGCTTTTACCTATAACACTGATTCTCGTACTCTTTGCAAGAATTATAATGCTGGCAGATATATTGCCGGTAAAAGCAATTAAGGAACGCTACCATGCCTGGAAGGAATGGCCAAAGGAAATGAGAGAAAAAACAAAAGGCCTGCCCGTTATTTTCAGCAATTCTTATCAACGGGCATCTAAATACTGGTTTTATACAGGGCAAATAACACTATCACAAAACTTGTACCGTGAGCGGCGGAATAATTATAACTTCTGGCCAATAGAAGACTCGTTGCTGGGTAAGCCGGTTTATTTTATGGATAAGTTTACCTTATCCCGTTTTCCAGATTCATTAAAAACACCTATTGGATATATCGGCTATAAATATGATTCATCTTTTGCTTCATTTACCAAAGTAGCTATCACTACTCCTAAAAAGATTGCAGCAAAAGAAGGAGAGTCTTTGATAATACCGTGCAATGTGGAAATGCCTGAACAGTATGAAATATTTATCCGAAGCCATCCATCACTTTCAGTTACTATCAGGATTGGAGTTTTTAATAAAAGGGGCTGGCAGAAAGATATTTTCACCATTCTTACACTAAAGAGTATGGTTGATCAGAAGAAATTTGATCTGGATATTAACCCCGGCCTGGCAAAGGGAAAATATTTTCTCCGCTTTTCTATTCAGCAAGGATTTTATAACCCCACACATAACAGTGACAAAATAGAATTAGTGATTGAATAGCACTATCATGGTGGTAATGTGCCAATAACCCGTTGTATATCCGGATCGGTTTGCAGGTTATTCATTTGTTGCATAATGGTTCTTGACCTTGCCGTTACAAAAGAAGAAGCCGGTTTTACTTTATACCGCTTGGGGTTAGGCAGGCAAGCTGCAATCATTGCCGCTTCCTGTCGTGAAAGATTATTGGCGGATTTATTAAAATATTTATTCGCAGCCATTTCAATACCAAAAATTCCATCCCCCATCTCAATAACATTCAGATACACCTCCAGTATTCTTTTTTTACTCCATAATAATTCTATCATAAAAGTAAAATACGCTTCAAATCCTTTTCTAATCCAGCTTCTGCCCTGCCATAAAAAAACATTTTTTGCTACCTGCTGACTAATAGTGCTGCCGCCGTGGATTCTGCCGGGTTTCTTTTCATTATATGCCATGGCTTTTTTAATACTTTTCCAGTCAAACCCATTATGGTCAGGAAATAACTGATCTTCTGAAGCTATCACTGCCAGTTTTGCATTAGATGAAATAGAGCTTCTGCTTACATAATCTCTTTTTAATCCGTGGCCGCTTACCCAGCTTACCAGTTGTGTAACCGTTATCGGCGGGTTTATCCATTTGAAAAGTATAATACAAATAAATTGCGCAATAAAAAGAATAATAAATACTCTTTTAGTCCATCGCCAGAGTGATTGTAGTAGTGGTTTTGCTTTCATCTGTATTGCAATATTAAAAATAAACTATTGCAATTCATTAGTTAGAATGCCCGTTTCGGTAGAACATATAAATCAAACACCTGTAGTCTGAATTTTTTACCTATCCTGAACTTTTTCCGGTAAAGAGTATATAAAAGCCTGCCGCCGAAATGTTTCAGCAACAATGGGCCATAACCAATTACTACAGCAGCAATCAATGCTGTTCCCGGTTCATTAGCACCATTGAGCGATAGGCCAATTGTGGTTAGTGCTACTCCACCACCAATTGCCAGCATAGTTTTAGCATCAGCGGGAAATGGTTTTTTCTTTTTCTCATTAAGTAGTACTGCTGACACCTCCAGGCGGGGTATTGGACTGCCGTTAATATAAATGGTATCATTTCTCAGTAATGTAATAATTCCTTTTTTCTCTTGCTCGCTTTGTAATTTAAAGTGTATCCTATCCCCTTCCGAATAAATTCTCTTTTTATGGAAGCCTTTTTTAATAAATAAATAGCTGGTCTGCTGGTAGGAAGACAAGGAAAAAAGGAGAAAAAAGAGGAGCAGAATTGTCCGGTTCATTCATCAAACATACAATCCTGCGCTGCCCGGTTTTGTTAAAATTATCAAAGCCGTTTCCCGTAAACGATAAGTCCCCAGATTAAGGCAATGCCAAAGACAATAAGTATGATCCCGTTGATCCGGTTAATAATATGAATATTGTGTGGGGTCAGCCTGTTCCTGATTTTACCGGCCAACAGTACTTTAAGAATGTCGGTGCCCAGCATCCAGACAAGGCAGGTAACAAAAATAACAATGCGCTGCTGCACACTATGACTGATTATGGCTGTTGATGTTGTAATCCAGAAAATAAAAACTGCAGGGTTCAGCGTATTCATAAAATAGCCGGAAAGAAAAATTTTTATATAATCGCTTTTCCGGAATTTGAATACTTGTTTTCCCTCTTCATTTACTTTTATTTTTTTAAAAAATAAAAAATAAATCCCCATTGATACAAGAAGCACACACCCTGCAACACCTATTTCTGTTTTATATTCCTTAAGACTATTAAAAAGTTCAGTAAAAATATTGCTGACCAATACCAGCGAAATATCACTTACCGAAACACCAATAATAAAAGCAAACCCGCCACGATGGCCATTATTGAGGCTTTGCTTTATAATTGAAAAAAGAACAGGCCCTACTGCAATGCTCAGCAGCAAACCAAACGTCAGTCCTTTCAACATGGCCTCCAGCATACGACAACTATTTATTAAAAGTAAAAACCTCTTTCATAAACAGGAAAGAGGTTTTACAATGATTTATTTTTTAAATTTTTCCACTTTCCAAAAATCGTTTCCACTCTTCCAGCATTTTTCCTTTCATCACCCGTGGAAATTTATGCTGGCTGCCAAGTTTTCCTTTCAGCTCCATAAATTTCATAAATTTTTCTTCCGGCAGCACTTCCAAAAAAACTTCTTTCAATGCACTATCTCTTTCTGTAGCATAGTCATCATTCAGCACTCTCAGGTTTTCATCAATCCTTTTGCGAAGTTTTTCAACATCTACCCTGTCATTGGTACCCACATACCAGCGGTGGGCAAAGAAATTTTGATAGGAAAATCCGGCAACCGTAAATTCGGGAATACAGATATTAAATTCTTCGCTAACCAGTTCAATAGCTTTGTTCATATTCTCCACACCCAGGTGTTCCCCTGTCAGGCTGAGGAAATGTTTGGTACGGCCCGTTATTACCAATTCACTTTTCTCCAGATCAACAAACTTTACTGTATCGCCGATAAGATATCTCCAGCTGCCCGCATTGGTACTCATCAGCAAAGCATATTCTTTTCCTTCTTCTACTTCATGAATCATTTTTGCTTCAGGATTATCAACAACATGTCCGTCACTATCAAAATTTTTATCGTCGAATGGAATAAATTCAAAAAATATGTTATTGTTAAGTATCAACTGCATGCCTTTAGCATGTTCCCTTGTTTTATAGCCAATAAAACCTTCGCTGGATAGGTAGTTTTCGATATACACAATGGGTTTGCCTAATAATTTTTCAAATCCCTTTTTATATGGCTCAAAAGCTACACCACCATGTACAAAAAAGCTGAAGTTGGGCCATATTTCATGAATGTTATTCACTTTATAATGTTCAACTACCATTTCCATACACATCTGACACCAGGCTGGTACGCCAACGATATAGCCTATATCCCACTCCCTGGCATGCTCTACAATTTCATTCAGCTTCTGATTCCAGTCGGATAAAGCTGCTATACGTCCTCCCGGCTTATAAAATGTTTGAAACCAAAAGGGTCTTTTCTTTGCTAATATGCCGCTAAGGTCCCCGGCATACCACCCGGCTTTTCCTTTTTTAAGATCAGTTGCACCGCCCAACATCAGAAAGCCTTTTGTCATAGCCCTTTTATTGGCATCTTCATATTTCATCAGGCTGATCAATTGCCTCAGGTAATTAACCGTGTTGCTGCGAAGCAATTCTTTTGTAATAGGAATATATTTACTTGCGGCTTCAGATGTTCCCGAGCTTAATGCATAATATTTAATCTTGCCGGGCCACGTTACATCAGGTACACCCTCCAGTGTTTTCTTCCACCATTCTTCATATATCTTATTGTAATCATGCACAGGAACCAATTCCTGAAATTTTTTTGCCGGATGTTTGCTTAATAAGGCATCGTCAAAACGATACCGTTGACCAAATTCAGTAAACCTTGCTTTCTTCAGCAGTTTTTTCAACACCCTTATTTGCTGGCGACGTGGATCGTTTGGAGGAATTCGTAATGCCGCCGCAATTGCTCTTGGTAATTTAATGTCAATAATATTCGCCATGTATTCCTGAGGGTTGAACTTAAAGTTACATAATGTTCGCTATGTAATAGTTGCGAATATAAATGAATTGATAAAAGGTAAGTGACAAATTAATAATAGTAATTATTGCCGTTTCTTTATCCTCCAAGCCTTCGATACCCTTTCCATAGCAGCTTTAGATCCGCTGCAAGTTCATAGTCACGGGCATACCAGTAATCCATCATTTGCAGACTTTCTTCGGGTAATTGTTGTGTTGCAGAAACCGGCACACCATTACAGGCAATAACGCCATTATACAGTATAGGAAGATGTTTTTCAGCCAGGGCATAGCCTATCCATGTTTTTTGTGCAAACAGTACAGAAAAACAGTTTTTAATAAATCCGATTGGCTTTTTTACTATAAAAAGATGAACAGGAAAAGTAATAATTGAAAAAAGTGCAATACAAACATCCATCAGCCTTTTTAAACGACGGTTATAAGGATCGGCCAGTTTATAGCCGTTTTCTTTTGAAACGGCTTGCCCGGAAGTATCTTTTGAATCGCTGCCAACAATGCTGCTGCTGCCAACTGCATGAATTTTAGCAGCAATTGCAGTTGGCAATTGGTGTATTCCATCAATAATCTCTTTAAAAGTTAAGGAACCCTGGCAAAAAATAACTTCCCTGACAGGGACTGTTGAAGTAAGTTGCCGTATTTTTTTCCAATATCCTATTGTAGCTGTATCGTTTTCTATTACAGAAAACCTTCCTAAAATCCGTTGTTGTGTTCCTGCATCTTTCAACAACAACCGGGTTTCTTCAAATTCTTCCGGTGAACCGGCAATAATGATATTGAGTTTTCCTTCTTTGCCTTTATTACTGTTTAATACAGCGGCTTGAATCAGTATCCATCTCAATACACTGATAAGAATAAATGCGAGCATGGCACCAAACAAAACTATCGCTCTTGAAAAACGGTATTGTTCCGGTAACAGTGCATAAGCGGCCAGCAGAACTATTGTAGCAACCAGCGTTGAACGTACAAGTTCTGATGGTTTATACCAACGATCATACAACCCTGCATAGTAAGCTGCAATAAGATAAAAAAGAGTGTAGGCCGGAAAAGCAACCCACAGTAATTTATTTTCATATTGAGTATCTGTCCGCACATAGTCATTCCAGATGTTTTTCATCAACCAGAAAGAAAGCAGGATTAACCCTGCATCAATCAATGGCAACCCGATGCGGCGAATAAAATTGCTGGCAGCTGTTAATGCAGCCCTCAGCCATATAGCAATATAAATTAAGAAAATAAAAAAGCCTGCCCTGCTACCACCATAATGCTTGCGGACAAAAATGCTCATGGCATTATAAAACATCTTTACATAGTTCATGCTGCCCTTCCGGGTGCTTTCGCCTTTGAAATGGATGATACTGGTTTCTGCTAAATAATAATTTTTATATCCTGCTTTTTGAATACGATAGCTTAGATCCACATCTTCACCATACATAAAAAAAGCTTCGTCGAAACCACCAAAATTATCAAGCACTTCTTTTTTTATCATCATGAAAGCACCCGCCAGCACATCCACTTCATGGTTTTCATTTTCTTCAAGGTGGCCCAGGTGATACTTAGAAAAAACTTTTGAACGGGGGAATAGTTTTGACAAGCCAAACAATTTATATAAAGATGTCATTGGGGATGGAAAAGATCTTTTAGATTCTTTCAGAAATTTTCCACTTCCATCAAGCATTTTTACACCCAATGCACCGGCATCCTTAGTTGATTCAAAAAAGAAAATACATTTTTGAAAGCAATCTTCCGGCAGTATTGTATCCGGGTTCAAAAACAGGATGTATTTTCCTGTAGCCTGTTGCGATCCCTGATTACAGGCTTTTGCAAAACCAACATTTTCTTTATTTGCAATAAATCGGGCAGATGGAAATCTTTGAGTCAGATAATCCATACTGTTATCCGAAGAACAGTTATCTACCACTATCACTTCTGCTTGTATTCCGGCAATAGCTTTCTGCACAGAACAAAGGCATTGCTCCAGGAAATGTTTTACGTTGTAGTTGACTATTATGACAGATAGTTGCAAAGAGGTGAAATGTATAAGCTACGAAGTACGAAGTTTTTGGGAACAGTTCAAAATACAAGATGCATTGGCGAAATCCTTGTAATTGGTGGTTATCTTTGCACATGCTTAAAAAAACATTGATAGCCGCTGCAAAAGCAGGAGCAGCAGAAATACTTCGTTTTTTTAATGGCGACTTTAAAGTGTCCAATAAGGAGGGTGTTAATAATTTAGTGACAGAGGCTGATCATGCTTCTGAAAAAGCAATTATTTCCGTCATTAAATCACAATATCCAGATCACCAGATATTGGCTGAAGAAGCAGGAGAAATGGTTCAGGATTCCGCTTACAAGTGGATTATCGATCCAATTGATGGAACAGTAAATTTTGCTCACGGCATTCCGCTCAATTGTGTATCTATTGGTATTGAACACAATGGGGAGATTATAATGGGTGCTGTTTATAATCCACACCTTAATGAATTTTTCTTTGCTGAAAAAGGGAAGGGCGCCACACTAAACGACAAGCCTATTCATGTAAGTAATGAAACCGAAACAATAAAAGCCTGCCTTGTAACCGGTTTTCCATATACTTATATTAATCTGCCCGATGGACCACTTGAAATTTTTGAACGGTTTATCCGGAAAGGTGTCCCCGTTCGCAGATTGGGCTCAGCAGCAATAGATCTTTGTTGGGTAGCTGCCGGAAGGTTTGATGGTTTTTATGAACACAAACTGGAAGCATGGGATAGTGCGGCTGGCTTTTTAATTGTAGAAGAGGCCGGAGGAAAAGTAACCGATCTGGAAGGAAATAAGTTTTCTGTTTATCAGCACCGGTTGTTGGCAACCAATGGAAAAATACACGATGAAATGATTGCTGTAATAAATAATAAGAAAGAACTATGAACGAACGAACAGAAATAAGCTCTCTTGGAGAGTTTGGATTAATTGACCATTTGACGAAAAATATTGAATTGCAAAATGTGTCATCCATTCTTGGCGTAGGGGATGATGCGGCCGTTATTGATCATTTTGGCAAACAAACCGTTATCACCACCGATTTACTTATTGAAGGTGTTCATTTTGATCTGACGTATACTCCCCTCCGGCATCTTGGTTATAAAAGTGTAATTGTAAACCTGAGTGATATTTATGCTATGAATGCGATACCTACTCAAATAACATTGAGCCTTGGTTTCAGCAACCGTTTTAGTGTAGAGGCATTGGATGAGTTTTATGAAGGTGTTTATGCGGCCTGCGAAAAATATGGTGTTGATTTGATTGGCGGAGACACCTCTTCGTCTCAAAAGGGTTTTATCGTTTCGGTTACCGCTATTGGCGAAGTGACCCCGGATAAATTTGTAAAAAGAAGTACGGCGCAAAAAGGAGACCTTCTTTGTGTAAGCGGCGATTTGGGTGCAGCCTATGTAGGTCTGCTATTCCTGGAACGGGAGAAAAAAATATATATGGAAAGCCCGGGTGTGCAACCTGATTTGGAAGGAGAATCGTATGTAATTGGAAAGTTGTTGAAACCCGAAGCAAGAAAAGATATAATTGAATTTTTTGCTAAGGAGGAAATTGTTCCAACGGCTATGATGGATATAAGCGATGGACTGAGTTCTGAAATTATGCATATCTGCAAACAAAGCAATCTTGGCTGTGTATTGTATGAAGAAAAAATACCCGTAGCAGAAGAAATGAAAAAAGCGGCCTTCAAATTTGAAATAGATCCTACTGCCTGTGCGTTAAGTGGTGGGGAAGATTATGAATTGCTGTTTACCATTCCTCAATCGGAATATGATAAGCTGGTGCTAAATGAGCAAATTAGTGTAGTAGGATATATGACAGATATGGAAGAAGGTACCCATATTATTACTAAGGGCGGCAGTAAACATACCATTACCTCACAGGGATGGAACCATTTGAGATCTTAAAGTTGAAAAAGCTTTGTAATTTGTACTAGTTTGTTATCCGAAAATGAAGACGCCGATACTATTTATTTTATCTCTGCTTGTTTTTACTGGTTGCAGTGTAAGCAAGTCTTCGTTTTCTCCCGATAAAAAATATTCGCTGCAGCAGGTACAGAAAGATTATTCTGTTTATCATTCGACCTTAGAACAACATCATCCCAGTCTTTATTGGTACAACACTAAAGACAGTATTAATTATTATTTCTCATGGGGACAGCAACAGTTGAAGGATTCTATGACAGAACCTGAGTTTCGCAGGGTTCTGGCCTTCGTTACTGCAAAAATTAATTGCGGCCATACTTCTGTTCGTCCTTCCAAAGCATGGGGAAAATATAATGATACGGTACGACTGGGAAAAATGTTTCCGCTGAGCATGAAGCTTTGGAATGATACGGCTGTCGTGTCTGCCAATTTGAACCGCAAGGATTCTATTTTGAAAAGAGGAATAATGATTACAACCATTAATGGTAAGGCAATACCCGCTATCGTTGATACGATGTTTAATTATATTTCAAGTGATGGTTATAACAAAACGCATAAATACCAATCACTAAGTAACCGTGGTTTTTTTGGTTCCCTGTATACTTCCTTGTTTGGCCTGTATGAAAAATATTCAATTGAATATAAAGATGGCAATGGCCAGAAAAAAAATGTTATCATTCCGGTGTATAACCCTGTTGTTGATACACCATCTCGTACAGGCCCACGTCCTATCAGAAGAATACCACAGCCATCAAAGAAAGAAAGAAGAGAGCAGCAGCTGAATAATGTTCGCTTGTTGAAAATTGATTCTGCCAATCATACGGCCATGATGGATCTTTCGTCTTTTACAAGAGGCTATGGGTTAAGGAAATTTTTCCGGAACTCTTTTCACGCCTTAAAGAAAAATAAAATCGGCCACCTCATTATTGATGTGAGGGGCAATGGTGGTGGCAGTGTTAATAATTCCACACTTATCAGCCGTTATATTGCAAGTGGTAAATTTAAAATTGCTGATTCGTTGTATGCAGTCCGGAAAAAAAGTAAATACAGTCATTATATTCAGAATAATTTCTGGAACAGGCTTTTTATAAGCTTCCTCACCAGAAAAAGGAAAGACGGCAATTATCATTTTGGTTATTTTGAACGGCATTATTTCAAGCCGAAAAAAAGTAATCACTACGATGGTAAAGTATATATCCTGACTGGTGGTAATTCTTTTTCAGCAACCACATTATTCGCTTCAGCACTTATTAAACAGGATAATGTAACGGTGGTGGGTGAAGAAACAGGTGGTGGTGCTTATGGTAATTCTGCATGGTTAATACCGGATGTTACACTACCAGAAACCGGTGTTCGGTTTCGTTTACCATTATTCCGGTTGGTGATTGATAAAAACTATCCAAAAAACGGAAGAGGTGTGCAGCCGGAAGTAGAATCTTTACCAACGATTGATGCTATACGCCGGGGAACAGATTATAAAGTTGAGAAAGCGATGGAGTTACTACAAAAAGATAAAGCAGCTAAGAACTAGTCTATTGTTATTTCTTCTCATCATGGCTAATCTTCTTCACTAATTATCTGAAAGGTATCCGCATCTCTTAAAAAAGGAAGTTTTTCCCGAATGTTTTGTAAATGTGTTTTTTCTAATGTAATGGTGAAAATATCTTCTTCATCTTTTTTAGTATATAACACTTCTCCCATCGGGTCTATTACCATGCTTTCGCCACTGTAGTAAAAATCGTTAGCGTCTTTACCTGTACGGTTTACACCCACTACATAACACTGGTTTTCGATAGCCCTTGCCTGCAACAATGTTTTCCAGGCATGAACTCTCTTTTCCGGCCAGTTGGCTACATATATTAACAGATCGTACTCCGGCCCTTCTGGTTGGGATTGTTGCCTGGCCCAAACAGGAAACCGCAAATCATAACACACCAATAAGTTTATTTTCCATCCTTTTACCGACGCAATCAATCGTTTTGTTCCGGCTGTGTAATGGTCATCTTCTCCGGCATAAGCAAAGCGGTGACGCTTATCATACACTCCATATTGCCCGTTGGGCAACATCCATATCATACGGTTGAAATAATTACCGCCCTCCTCAATAATAACACTTCCGGTAAGTATTATTTTTTTTGTCGCTGCTATTCGTTTCATCCACTGCACCGTTTCGCCTTCCATTGTTTCTGCAAATAGTTCCGGCTTCATACTAAAGCCAGTAGTGAACATTTCTGGTAGCACAACAATTTCCGTTTTCTCCTTTATCCTGTTGATTTTTTCTTCCAGCATTTGCAGGTTGGCTTTTTTGTCTTCCCAGTGGAGATTGGTTTGAATAGTAGTGAGGGTGAGAGTTGACATTTGTTTTTAATCTTACTTTAGGATAAAATTAGTTTTATTGCCGCAATTGGATTTGAATCTTAAAAAGTTTTTGGATAGCCGATCTCGATTTCCCGGCTACTCCTTATCAATCGCCCCTCTCACTAATTCCATCTCATATCCTTTTCCAGTCAAATAATCCATCGTCTTCTTTTTTCTAACCAGGTATTGCTCTGCTTTCAGCGAAGTATATTTTTCTTTTACCAGTTTTTTGAAGGTGGTAATGTATTCGTCTTCGTCAATCTGCTTCAATGCTTTTTTAATACTGTACTCACTTACCTGTTTTTGTTTCAACTCATATTTTATTTTTACTCTACCCCAATGCTTTATCCTGAACTTTCCACTGGCAAAAGCGATAGCAAACCGTTCTTCGTTCAGGTAGCTTTCTTCAATCAATGTAGCAACAATTTCATCGTGGTCTTTTTTCCAGATACCGAGGCTGAATAGTTTTTCTTTTACTTCGCTATGGCAGCGTTCCTGGTAAGCACAGTAGTGCTTCAGTTTTTGCAAGGCCTGTTCTTTAGTCAGATATTTTTTATACATCGCAAAAATATCAGCAGCTTAATAATTTGTTACTATTATTTCATTGATGCTTCCCCGTTTGCTGGCATCAGAGTTAATCATTCTTCGGGCAGGAATGCGGATAAGTTTAAAGGCTGAATATAAATCATCGAAAAAATTATCGTCCGGGTTGTTATTCTTCGGATCTGAATTACTGAGCATAATATATTCACCTTTTTTATCGATGGCCGCAAACAATACTGCTAATTCACTTTGTTCGGTGTCTCCAAAATCGTTTTTGCTGTATGCTTTAAAGCTGGCTGTTTTACTTATCGGCCTGTACGGCGGATCAAAATAAACAAACGAGTTTTTTTTCAAATCCCTTTTTACCTGACGGAAGTCTGCTTTTTTTATAGTGGCATTTTCCAGCACTTTAGCAACAGCCAGCAAATTGTATTCATCACAAATTTTAGGGTTGTCATATTTGCCCGCCGGTGTATTAAATTCTCCTTTTGAATTTACCCGGTACAAACCATTGAAACAGGTACGGTTTAAAAAAATCAGTTGCGCAGCCCTGGATATCCAGCTATCAGCATATTTTTCATAATCAGTATTAAACCGCTGCAGGTTGTAATTGGTGCGTTGATCATAAAAATATTTCTCCCGCTGCGCATTATTAAGTTTTAAATACTCCTTTTCATAGCGGTATAAAAAATCAATCAGTTTTGCCACATCTTGTTGAACCACCAGGTAGGTAAGCACCAGTTCGGGGTTGATGTCGTACAACCAGGCTTTTTCAATATTGTAGTTTTGTGCTATATCAAAATATACTGCACCGCTTCCCAAAAACGGTTCATAATAATTTTTGATTTTCCTTTCTCTCAGTTGCTGTGGGTATAATTCCTGAAACTTTTGCAATAGTTGCCCTTTTCCACCGGCCCATTTTAAAAATGGTTTTGCGCCAAAGCTATTCAGTGGTAATGTGTCTGTTGCTTTTGATAGGTTATCTGCCTTATTTATTTTTCTTGTAGCCATTATTCCTCCAATCTTTCTATACAGCTATATTCATGTTTTAAAAAATCATCATAGTAATCTGCTTTTTGAAAAAGATTACGGAATGATGCTGCTCCTCCTTCTTTTGTCATATCCAGATCGTAAATAATACAGCTTAGGACAATATTTTGTTTTACACAACTCAGTACCAATCCATTTATCCGGTAGTTTTCCTGTAGTAGAAATTGATATAGCGGTTTAATCTTCGCTGCATCCGATGGCATCTGGCAGAGATAGGCATCGCCGGCGATAAAAAAGTTTTCGGCATTGTACGTAATTTTTATTTTGGCCGAGCCTTCTT
The DNA here is from genome assembly GCA_031374245.1 of Chitinophagaceae bacterium. Taxonomy (GTDB): domain Bacteria; phylum Bacteroidota; class Bacteroidia; order Chitinophagales; family Chitinophagaceae; genus JJ008. Next base: position 14,945 of record JANMFO010000374.1, read on the forward strand.
TTACACTCCAGCTATTTATTCCTTCTCTTGCTAACCGCACATCTTTACCCAATTCTTTTAAAATTTCTTCAATGGTTTTGGCTGTACCAACTGCTTCTATTTCTTTTTCCGGTATCTCGGGCAGTGTAGCTTCCGTTCCGCAGCTGGGACAATATTTTTTTGAATCTATATTACCTGTTGTTACCACATAGCCACAACTGAAGCAGCGGGTAGAAGCCTGTCCTTTGTTTGGAAAATATAATTGCAACGCTTCCCGCAAATAATTTACCGGCAATGCAAAACCAAGATTATCGCCACCTCTGATAATAAATGAATTAACACCGATTACTTCGCCACTCATATTCACTAACGGCCCACCGCTATTTCCTGGATTGATGGCCGCATCTATCTGTATAAATTTTAATCCTTCTCTTATCCGGTCCACTTTTGAAATTACACCTTGCGTAGCTGTATAATTTAATCCATAAGGATGGCCAATAGCAACAATAGCATCACCATCTTTCATTTGTTCGTACTGTCCCAAACGAACCTCCGGCAATGACACCCCTGTTGGTGCCTGTAAAAAAGCAAGGTCATGCTTCCGGTCTGTATACCAAACTCTTGATAGGGCTTTATCAAACGCTTTTCCGGCAATGGTTACTTCCGCATTATCTGCCACCACATGGGCATTGGTAACTATCAGATCAAATTCTTTTACATAAAAACCCGTTCCTGTTCCGCCGGATGTTGCTATCTGGATAATTGCCTTTTGATATTGCTCTATGATAAGTTGAGAATCCATATTTATTTAGGTTCCATATTCAAGAATTCCATTTCGTTGGTAAACGTAAGGTCAAAATTTACCAGGCTGTCAAACCGCAGGTTCTGTGTTTTAAAATCCATAAAAGGATATTTATCTTTCCAGAATTGCTGAATGGATTTTATTTTGTCAACTATTTTCGTTGAATCAAATTTATTTTTTACTGCATCATAATACAGTGTTGTATATCCAAGGGCAGCAAAGTAATCCGGATAATTCACCATTATATATAAATGAAACAGTTCGGTGATAGCTCTTGGTAAACTGTAAGAATACTGGCAATACGAAATTCCATATTCACATATTTGCGCTGCAATAAAAGGATGGTTGTTGTCCCGGTACCAAACCATATTCTGGTTGGCTCCGTGAATGGATTCAGCAATGGCTTTATATTGTTGCGGTGCTACAATAGCAAACGTATATTTTGAACGAAACAGGTAATTGAAAATTTCTTCTTTGGGTTTTGCTTTAAGTTTTTTAAACTCTTCTATCATGTCCCGGTTTTTTTCTATTACCGGCCTTTCATCTTTTTTAAAATAAATAGCTGCAATCTTTTCCAGGTCGCTTAATAATTTTCCTTCCGGGGTCAGTAAATAATCTATCCGGTATATCAATGCTAGTAATGAATACGCAATGCCGCCGGAAAATTTATCCGCATCAAGGGGGCTAATCGTGTCCAGTGTTTGCTGTATCCATTTATGCAAATACTCCACCTTTATTTCTTTTTCTGCTTGTGGAGTAGTATTGATGTGTTCGCTGTCTGCAGTTTGCAGCATACTGAAATCCTGCACCAGCAGGTCGTCCTGTTTATCCGCTTTTATCGCCAGTTCTTTAAACCCATAATATAGCTTACTGGGTGTTGCCGTTTCTATTTCAGTGTCAAACCGCATACAAAGCCGTTCGTTTTCCAATGCAAAGCGGCTGTAGTATAAGTTGAAATTCATTTCCAGCAGGCGGCGCATTACAGGCACCGATGCCTGTGGCATTCTGGCCAGCGTTACTTCTGCTTTTAATTCTTCTTGTGTAAAATTGCCACGAATTATTTTTGATCCCTGGTAAAATTCAAACCGGCCTTCAGCTCCGTTGCGCTCATACACCACATTCTGTAGGGTATCATCCCGCAGGTATTCAAAAAAGGCATCAAGGCTGTCAGTATATTTTTTCTCTTTAAATAAATTATCGGCGTCTGTCCAGCGGGTTACTTTAGCCACCGGTTTGTTATTATCAGAGTAGCGGCCAAAAGGAATATCGGGTCCGGCAGAGCCTGTTACGTTATGGGGGGATGGTGCTTCATTTTTCTTTCCAAAGCCAAAGAGTTTTCCAAGCATAATAAGGTTTTTGCAGAAAGGCAATATACAAAGAAGCTTTGAGTTGCAAAGCATGCTTTACACAGGATTAATACCATTTTACTGGTTTGAACTTTTTATTTACCAGCTTGGCCTCTTGGGGCATCGTTCGTGGAGTTTATCCTGAGGTATCTAAGGACACTTTTCAGTTCCTTACTGTGCATTAGTGTAAGGCTTTACAAATTCGTGCAGGCTCACTGTTTAAGACCTCACCCAACATTATTTACTATAATCAGAAATACTGCCCCCTCTCCTTCAGGGTAGGGAATCGGAGTTCAAGCATACCGGAGAAGTAATTGAGTGAGGTCTGTATTAATCTGTGTTCATTTGTGCTAATCTCCCGAAATTTCGGGACAAGTTGTGGCTAACCCATATTCATTTGCTGCAGGCAATAATTTGCATTTTATTTTCTCTCTTTGGTGGCAATTTGTGTAATTCGTGGCTACCCTTTATCCCAAAAAACAGTAGTTTCGCCACACACAATTATTATTATGAAGTTTATAGCATCCTCTTCTTCTTTATTGAAACAACTACAGCATATCGCTGGTGTTATCAATGCCAATACGGTGCTTCCCATTCTGGAAGATTTTTTGTTTGAAGTAGAAAAAAACAAACTGACCGTGGTAGCCACCGACCTGGAAACAGTGATGCGGGTTCAGCTGGATATTGAAGCAAAAGACAGCGGTAAAGTGTGTATCCCGGCAAAAATTCTGATGGATTCGTTAAAAAACCTTCCTGACCAGCCGTTAACCTTCAACATTGATAAAAATTTCGGTATTGAAATTACCAGCGACAATGGTAAGTATAAAGTAATGGGCGAAAACCCGGACAATTTTCCAAAAGAACCAGCTGCGGACGATACCACCTCATTCACCATGACAGCATCGGCGCTAATCACCGCTATCAGCAAAACATTATTTGCTACCAGCAATGATGATTTGCGTCCGGCTATGACGGGTGTATTTTTTGAACTGGATAAAAAAGGCATGCAATGTGTGGCTACCGATGCACACCGCCTGGTTCGCTACAAAAGAAAAGATGTAAAATGCCCGAAAGCAGATTCATTCATCGTTCCCCGCAAGCCGCTTAACCTGGTAAAAACAGCTATCGCTTCTAACGAAGATGAAATAACTATCAGCTATAACAACAATCACCTGTTCATCAAACACGGCACTACACAAATGAGTTGCCGTTTGATTGATGCCAGATTTCCTGACTATAAAGTAGTAATACCTTCTGACAATCCTTACCGTCTAACGGTAAATAAAAATGATTTTCAAAGTGCCTTGCGCCGTGTAAGTGTGTTCAGCAATAAAAGTACCAACCAGGTAGCCTTAAGTATTAATGGCAGCGAGTTACAATTAGCTGCGCAGGATGTTGATTTTAGTTTTGAAGGAAATGAAAGAATGAAATGCCAGTACAACGGCGAAGATCTGATGATTGCTTTCAACGCAAAATTCCTAATCGAAATGTTGAGTGCGGCAGATGGTGATGAAGTGAATATGGAACTTTCAACCCCAACCAAGGCTGGTATCATTAAACCATCTGACCAGGATGAAAACGAAGAGTTGCTGATGCTGGTGATGCCGTTGATGCTGAATCAGTAGCCCTGTCTGGGTTTTTAAATAATCTCTTTTAACTGCATTATTATCTGCTAATTATTGATATGTCTGTTAATACCCGCTTCAGGGTATTGGGATAGAGCTATAGCTTAGCTTAATTACATAAAAATAACCTTCATGAAATATTTCTATCTCCTTGCTATCTCCATTTTTTTTCTGCCAAAGGCTATAAAAGCCCAGGAAGATAAATTAACTCAGGTACCAGATGTAGAATTTGCAGAAAAAACCGAAAAAAACATTTTCTATAATTGGACGGGTGCTAAAGCCAATTATAAATGGGATTGGTTGGAGACTTCAAAAGATGATGCAACCATTTACCGCTATTTTAATCCAAAAAATGAGTTGATGGTGGTGCAAAAAACGGAAGGTACGACCTGGACACAAACCGATCTTCCTTATGCACCCTTCCCCCCATTCTGGTATTACGAAGCTACTATCAATAATGTGAAAGACGAATCCACTTGGGTATCCACAGGGCTGTTATTAAAAGCAACAAGTAATAAGCAGGAAATAAAAATAGTTTTTACCGTCAATCCATATAATCAAACCTATTACTTTGGCCTGTATAATGCTGCCACCCAAACCTGGAACGTACTCAACCATATAGTAAAAGAAAAGAAGGACAATTTTTCTGATGTCATTAATAAATTAGACGCATCAAAAATTTCTGTACGTAATAAAGTAAAAATTGAACGGAAAGGAAATAATTTTTTATTGATTGTAAATAACAAATTAGTAGAAACGGTGAAAGTGGCCGTACCCACTTCTGAATTGAATAAAATACACGGTATTGGTATTTCCAGTGGCGGCAAGCAAGCTTATTATATTGATGACATCCGTTTTTCCATATTTACAGATGAAGGTATTTACAATAATAAGGAATCAGGTAAGCCAGCAGTGGGCCAGCCAATTTCTAAAGCATTGAGTAAAAAAGTGCCTGCTAAAATTTCAGGCAACATTTCGTTTTCATTGGTGCATGATTTGGATGCCAATGGAATACAGCGGGCAAAAAATGCAATGGTAGGGATAAACAAATTTTCTCAAAAAGAGTTTGATATAATTGTCAGCAGGGCTAATATAAAAAACTACCCTGAAGAAATAAATACCCTTGACAAAATTCAAAATTTTAATAACGATCGTATAGAGAAAGGGCAATGTTACATTCAGGGTTCTTTTTTATTGCCTTTTAATGATGGTGCCCAAATTGTTGATCTGGTATGGATGCCGGTAAGTGATAATACCAACCTGGAAAAAAGCCTTCTGCCTGCAGATGGTGGCGACCAGTTTTACTTTATAACACACAGTGCCACTACTCCCAGAAAAGGTGATAATTATTTTCCACCATCGGTTCCTGCTCGTATGAGCAGAACTTCAGAACAGGCAATGAAACAAAAAAACAGTAAAAGTATTGTTGAAAATCCTGTTGGAAGCATATTAGTTCATTATGATGGATTTCATGCCTACAAATCGTTAAGAAGCCTGGGCTATACAGAAGAAGAATTTGTACGGATAATGCAACTTAGTACTTACAGGGAATGTAAACCGACTGGTTTAATTGATATAAACGAAATACAAAACGGCCTATACACTAAATACAAAGCATACAGAATTACTGAATTTAATGATGGAGGTGCTGATGTAAGACTTTATTGGGTACCTAAAGAAGAAACCTTGGACTTGCCCAAAACCATGCATCCATTAACGGATGAAGGCGTTTTTCTTTTTACTCACGTACGATCTACAGGCATTATATCTGAAATGCTCAGGAAAAATTTAGTCAATAAACCAACGGGTCAATATGTTTATCCCAAACCTACTGAGTACACCATCGCTAAAACAAGTGATAATGCCGGCAATAATGGAAATGGCAATAACGGAAATGGTGGAGGCAGCGCCGGGGTACAGAAAAATAAAAAACCTGAGCAGCCGGAATATGGCAAGTACAGTCGGGATGATGTATATAAAGAAGAAGAAAAACTGATTAACTATTTAAAATATAATGACAGTCAGCTAAATCCATACTTAGATAAAATTTTACGTTCAGGAAAAGATGCTTGGATACTTTATAAAACTAAGGAGAGTGCAAGAAAGCTGGTAGATGGACAGATTAATGCTATTAATACTTTCTTAAGGGACTATGGAAAATATACTTCGGCTTCATTTAAGTCAGATGTTGAGAGTAGGTTAGCCACGGCAATTGGAGTAAGGGGCACCCTTAATTAGAATTAGCTTTTTGGTTTGTTGGTTGCAATAATAATCTTTCGTTGGTTTTTTTGATGTTGCCGTATTAAATATTCGGCCACTACTAAATTTCCAACCCAGCCCAACCATGCCACCACTCTATACACATCCATCGGCGGCAGCGTCATTGTATTGGTAATGCCATATTTCCATGCTCTTAATGTTATGGCAGATAAGGTAAGTGCATAGCTTCTCATCATATAATTACGGTGGGCTTTGAACTTTTTTTGTTTTGCTTTTACCAATGCCATAGCGGTAAAATAAATCCATAACACCGCTAACAAAACAAAGGCAATTCTAGACAACAAGCCACCATTGGCATAAAAACCCATTACCAACCCTGCCGGACCCGTTATCAATAAGACATCTATAACATAAACATAGCCAAGTGTCCGGTGAAGTTTTGGCTGATTCCTTTGCAATCGCTTTGAAAACTGTGTAAACCCCGCAAACAAAACCCACATGCTGGCATACACATGAATAAAGAAAGCCGTTTTCCAATGCTCAATACCGATGTATTGCTGTTTGATACGCAAAAAACCCACATCTGTATTATACGGAATATAGGCCATCGTAATGGAAGCCATTAGCCAGCAAAAAAAAGCCAGCAGTATAAGCAGGCTGGCGTTCAGGATATTTGTGCGACTGATTATTTGTCCTAATTTTAAAAGATTAAAAAACTACCTGTTCTCACAAATTTAAACCTTTCGCCATGAGAAAATTTTTGCTTTCCCTGCTGGCCGTTTCCTTTCTACTGGCCTGTAACAATGATAAAAAAACTGACTCCGCAGAAAAAGAGGTAAAAGACGACACTACTGCAATGTCTGAAACCAAACTGCCGTCGGCTGCTCCTGTCCCTTCCATCTATGAGGCCTTGTTGGGTTCTTATGTTGGTGCTTTCGGCGATAATAAAATTACCTTGCTGATAACCCGTGCCGATAAAGATTCTGTTTCCGGTCGTTCTATTGTTGGCGGTAACGACCGTCCTTTTACCGGAACGATTGTAAAGAAAGGTTACACTTTTTATATCAATGCTAAAGAGCCTGGTGATGACAAATACGATGGTGTGTTTGATTTTGAAATAGACGAAAGTCATCCTGCTAATGTGAACGGTGTCTGGAAACCAAACGATAGTAAAAACCCAACTAAAACGTATGCTTTGCTTCGCCAGAAATTTGAATATAAGCCAACTGTTGGTTCTTATCCGCAAGCCTCACTTCGTTTGTTGAAACCAAAAGATGTAGAAAATGAAATGAAAGAAGACCTGGAATTTATGCGAAATGAAATTTTTGCCCGTCACGGTTATTGCTTTAAGAAGAAAAATCTGCGGCAGCAGTTTGAAAACGAAGATTGGTATGTTCCCAATACCGTTGACATAAAAGGTTTTCTTACCGATATCGAAAAGAAAAATATTGAACTCATTAAGCGGTATGAAAAATATGCTGATGAGTATGGTGATGAGTATGGCCGTTAAAAATTTAAACCCCTATTATGAGTGAGCAGCTTGCTGATTTTAAATCTTTTCAAAACGAGGCTATAGCCATTGAGTTTGCCGAAGTATTAAATACTGCTGGGGTTTATTGTAAAATTTCTAAGACACCGAGGTTTTTGGATACACAAAATTGGGGTGGGTCTTCAACTCCAGATTATCTAATTAGATTATTACCCGAAGATTTTACAAAAGCAAATAAGCTTTTGGAACAACATTTCGATGCAAGTGTTAATGAAATAGATAAAGATTATTATCTTTTTTCTTTTTCAAAAGATGAATTGTTAGACATTCTTTATAAGCCTGATGAGTGGGGGCCTTTTGACATTCAATTAGCAAAAAAATTATTGCTGGATAAGGGTATAAAGATTACAGAGGAAGATTTAGAAAAATTGAAGCGGGAAAGAAAATCAGTTTTAGAGAAACCGGAAGCAGCAAGTGCCTTTTTATATATTATCTCCTGGTTTTTTCTTCTTATTAGTATACTATATCTGATAAGAAAAGGATTCCGTCAGGAAGATTTTATTGTTTTACTTTTCCCAATATCTAGTTTTTTAATTGGTAGGCATTTTTTCAGAGACAAAAAAATTATGCCTGATGGTGAGGCGGTTTTTAATTACCATGAAAAAGACAGGAAAGCCGGAAAAGTAATAATGCAAGTTGCTTTGATAGTTGCATTTCTATGTGTTACAAAATTTATCTTGTCGGGCTTTATTTTTTCTGAAGAGTAAAATTTTTCTATGTGGGAAAACATTATTGAACACTTTCAAACCCTGGAACAACGACCGCTGGAGCGGATGGCAATTTTAGTTGGGGGTTTACTTTTTTTTTGGATTATTGAGGGTGCCATTCCATTATTTTCTTTGCGTTATAAAAAAAACAAGCTCCGCCATGCCGGTGTAAATTTTATATTCACTGTTATCCATCTTATCATTCATACAGGTCTTGCTGTTTTAATTATTAAACTATCCGACTGGTGTTTACAAAATGGTTTTGGTTTGGTGTATTGGTTTAATGCCAATGTGCTGCTGACTGTTATTATTGGTGTATTGGCATTAGACTTCAGCAGCTGGCTGGTACATTTAGTGATGCACAAAGTTCCTCTGCTATGGCGGTTTCATCTTATTCACCATAGCGATACTACGGTGGATGTAACAACTGGTTTGCGCCATCACCCCGGGGACAGTTTATTGCGGGGTATTTTTTTTATGCTGCTTATTTTTATTTCCGGTGCGCCGATGTATAGTGTAATGATTTATCAGACACTGGTAGTTCTTTCCACCGCCTTCACCCATGCCAATATCAGCCTGCCGAAAAATATCGACAAGGCGATGAGTTTTGTTCTCATTTCTCCCAACATGCACAAAGTGCATCATCACTGGAAACAACCTTATACTGATACCAACTATGGTGCAGTCTTTTCCATCTGGGATCGGCTGCTTGGTACATTCAGCAAGCTGGATACAAAAGACATTCGTTATGGTCTTGACCGCTATTATCCGGGAGAAAAAGACGAAGACGTTGTGGCGTTGCTGAAAAAGCCCTTTCAAAAATTAGATTCATAATTATTACTTTCAATCAAACGCTATATATGAAAAATATTTTTTTTCTGGCTCTTCTGTTTGTTTCATTCAGCGCAGCAGCTCAACTAATGGGCGGCACTATGTATGTAGCTGCTAAACCCGGCTTAAGCATCCGGGAAAAACCAGAAGTGGGTGCTAAGGTGCTCGATAAAATTCCTTACGGAACAAAAATTACCATACTGGAATATGGCGAAGAAAAGAAAAGCATCACCACCGAAGGAATGCTGGGTTATTGGCAAAAGGTAAAATACAATAATAAGACAGGTTATATTGTTGATTCCTATTTATTCCCCTGGGCACCGCCAAAACTGGCAACTGTAAAAGAATTTAAAAATTACCTGGCACAGGTTACTGTTCCGTTTGGTGGCAAACTGATTACCAAATCAGGAACCACGAACAATATTGAAGAAAGTGGTTGGCAACTAACCAAGCAGTTGTATAAAAACGGTGCTGAGTGGCATGAAACTATGGGTTATGAATATGGTGGCGATACTTATTTTTTACCCGGATTCTCCTTGCAACAGGGTTTTTTATTACTTCGTTTAATCCCTGAGTTTAAAGAGGTGTTTGGAGAAAAAGATGAGTTTCCAACAGAAAGCAAAACATTGAAAAAGGGAGAAGTGGAATATAAAATTACCGTTGACAAACTTTCCTGGGATGATGGGGCATATACATGGGTACAAAGAATCCGGGTTGAATTTTCGCCTGCTGCCAGCTACTCTTTTGAAATGTTTGTTCTCGATAATCAATTAGTTATTTCTTATAGCTCTGGTGTGTAGTTTTACAGTATGAAGAAAATCGCAATGATTCCGGCACGATATGCTGCCACAAGGTTTCCCGGTAAGCTGATGCAGCTACTCGGTGATAAAACGGTTATCAGGCAAACCTATGATGCAACAGTTGCAACGGGCTTGTTTGATGAAGTGATAGTGGTAACCGACAGCGAAATAATTTTTACCGAAATAGAATCGGCTGGCGGCCGTGTAGTAATGAGCAAGTATGAGCATGAAAGCGGCAGCGACCGTATTGCAGAGGCAGCGGCGAACATGAATGTTGATATTATTGTAAATGTACAGGGCGACACGCCATTTGTAAAAAGAGAGCCGCTGGAAAAACTATTGCAACAGTTTGATGATGCTTCAGTGCAGGTGGCATCCATGATGCAGGTGATGACCAAACAATCAGAAATTGATGACCCCAACTTTGTAAAAGTGGCGGTTGACAAGAATATGAATTCATTGTTTTTCAGCCGCAGTGTTATTCCTTATCCAAGAGATACAGGTGTTCCTTCTGTTTATTATGAACATATTGGTGTGTATGCTTTTCGAAAAGAGGCTCTGATAAACTTCACACAATGGCCGGTTACTCCCTTAGAGGCTGCTGAAAAAGTGGAATGTCTCCGTTATTTGGAAAATGGTATTCCGCTCCGTATGATTATCGTTGATTATATGGGAGTTGAAATTGATACCCCGGATGATCTAGCAAAAGCAGCTACGCTGTTATAATTTTTTGTAAACAGCAACCGTTTGCAACAGGTTGTTTTTGTTGTTGTTCCTTTTTGTATACAGCAGACCTTTTTATTTTCTTATCTTCCTATCAACAAACAATTGCCTGCATATGAATAAGAACAAGCTCCTGAGCTGGTCGGTGGTAGCCGCCCTGGCTGGTTTTATTTTTGGTTTTGATACTGTTGTTATTTCCGGAGCTAACCAACCGATTAAAGAACTTTGGCACACCTCACCGTTATTTCATGGTTTCTTTATTATGTCAATGGCGTTGTGGGGTACCGTGGTGGGAGCCATTTTCGGTGGAATACCCACCGAAAAATATGGCCGTAAAAAAGTACTGCTTTGGATTGGAATTTTC
>JANMFO010000394.1:0-5430 GCA_031374245.1 Chitinophagaceae bacterium
ACTTATCCCAGCGGTACCACGCAATGGGAAAAAAGAAATGTATCTGATCTGGTACCGGTCTGGGAGCCTGAGCTTTGTATTCAATGTGGTAACTGTGCATATGTTTGCCCGCATAGTGTAATCCGGGCAAAATTTTATCACAAAGACTATTTGAAAAAAGCACCGGATGATTTTGCAACAGCACCAATCAATGCAAGAGGTTTCCCGGAAACACAATATTCATTGCAGGTTTATTTAGAAGATTGTACCGGTTGTAATTTATGTGTTGAAGTTTGTCCGGCTACTGACCCGGTCAACCGTTCCCGCAAGGCCATCAATATGGGCGACAAAGAACCTATCCTGGAAAAAGAACAAAAAAATATTGAATTCTTTGAAAACATTCCATGGAATGACCGTTCAAAAATTGATTTCTCCACCGTGCATGGTGCACAATTCCTGGAACCATTATTTGAATTTTCCGGAGCATGTGCCGGTTGTGGTGAAACACCTTATTTAAAACTGTTATCACAATTATTTGGAGACCGGTTATTGATTGCAAATGCTACAGGCTGTTCATCTATTTATGGAGGCAATCTTCCAACAACTCCTTGGGCGGTTAATAAAGATGGCAGGGGCCCGGCATGGTCCAACTCATTGTTTGAAGATAATGCCGAGTTTGGATTAGGTATGCGTATCACCGCTGATAAGCAGTTGGATATTGCGAAACAATTTTTATTGGAGTTAAAAGATGAACTGGGAGCAGATGTAGTAAAAGAAATTCTGGATGCGAAACAGGTTCATGAGTCTGAACTCGCTATACAGCATCTGCGGGTACAGAAATTAAAGGAGCAATTGAGAACAATGACTTCATCTCCCGCTGCTCATTTGTTATCTGTAGCCGACCAATTAGTTCGCCGTAGTGTATGGCTGGTAGGTGGTGATGGATGGGCTTACGATATTGGTTATGGCGGGCTTGACCATGCATTAGCCAGCGGAAGAAATATAAATGTACTGGTACTGGATACAGAAGTATATTCAAACACCGGTGGTCAATCATCCAAATCAACCCCAACTGCGGCTACTGCAAAATTTGCTGCCGGTGGTAAAGCAGGTGGTAAAAAAGATTTGGCTATGCAGGCTCTTTCTTATGGAAATGTGTATGTGGCAAGAGTTGCCTTTGGCGCCAATCCGCAACAAACATTATTAGCGATGAGAGAAGCAGAAGCTTATGACGGGCCTTCATTGATTTTAGCATACAGCCATTGTATTGCTCATGGCTATGATTTGAAAGATGGACTGAGCCAGCAGAACAAAGCAGTTTCCAGTGGTCACTGGCCATTGCTACGGTACAACCCGGTGCTGAGAAAGAAAAATCAAAATCCTTTTGTATTGGATTCAATACGACCAACTATTCCACTCAGGGATTATGCGTACAACGAGTTGCGGTATAAAGTACTCACGATGACAAATCCCAAAGTGGCAGAAGAACTTATGATACATGCACAGGATTTAGTAAACCTGAAATGGAAAAACTATGAAGAACTGGCTACCAAGAAAGCCAGTGATTTTGTTCCAATTGCTTAAATAAAATTTTTTAGTATGAAAATGCATGCAACTTATATGGGGTTAAATTTAGATTCCCCAATCATTGTCTCTGCCTGTACTTTATCCGAGCAAACAGACAATATTATAAAGATGGAAGATAATGGTGCAGGAGCGGTGGTTATGTTTTCATTGTTTGAAGAGCAGATAAGAAAAGAAGAAGCCCGTTTTAAAGGCGTTATGTCTGAAACCACTTATGCTTTTCCTGAAGCATTGGATTATTTTCCTGACCTGGATGATTTTAGTGTAGGATCAGATGATTACATGGAAAATATCCGAAAGGCTAAAGAGAGAGTTAATATTCCAATCATTGGAAGTTTAAATGGCATAACTAACGAAGGGTGGATTGACTATTCAAAAATGATGGAACAGGCTGGTGCGGATGGAATTGAAGTGAATATATTTTTTATTCCCGGTGATATTGCGATGTCGTCTTCAGAAGTGGAACACCGCTACCTGAATATTATTGGCGCTATCAAACAAACAGTAAAAATTCCGGTTGCAGTAAAACTGAACCCTTATTTCAGTGCGATGGGCAATATGTCTTTGCGGATGAAAAATGCCGGTGCCGATGCACTGGTTTTATTCAATCGTTTCTATCAGCCTGATTTTGATATTAATGAACTGATTATTAAAACCGATTTGCATTTCAGCGAATCCAATGAAATAAGGCTGCCACTTTTATGGATTGCATTATTATATGGAAAAGTAAATCTGTCACTGGCAGCCACTACCGGTGTACAAAGTGCTATTGAAGTAATTAAATATATTCTTGCCGGGGCTGATGTGGTAATGACCGCTTCTTCTTTATATAAAAATGGTATTCCTTATTTAAGAACTATGAACAAAGAGTTGCAGGACTGGATGTACATGATGGGATTTGAAGATATTAATTCTTTTAAAGGAAGTATGAGTCAGCAACACATATCAGATCCTACCGCTTATGAAAGAGCTAATTATATTAAGATACTGGAAGGGGTGAAGTAATTTATTTTTATTTCAAAGGTTTCAGCTTAGCAGTAAAATGCCTCAGTATTGGCGTTTCTTCAGTAATAGTTAATCCCTTTATTTGATTTCTCGTATTGAATACATCAATAATTACTTCAGACACATAATCAATATGACTTTGGGTGTAGACTCTTCTTGGAATGGCTAACCGAACCAGTTCCATTTGTGCCGGAATTAATTTTCCGGCAGCGTCATATTTACCAAACATCAGCGAACCAATTTCTACACTGCGAATGCCGCCTTCTTCGTATAACGCACAAACCAATGCCTGTCCCGGATACTGGTCAACAGGTATATGCGGTAAAAACTCTTTTGCATCAATATATACAGCATGACCACCAGCAGGCTGCATCACCGGTACACCGGCAGCAATTAGTTTATTCGTCAGGTATTCAATGCTGCGGATACGGTATTGCAGGTAGTTTTCATCCAATACTTCCTGTAACCCGATAGCAATTGCTTCAAGGTCCCGACCTGCAAGACCACCATATGTAGTAAAGCCTTCAGTGATGATTAATAAGTTTCTGCAACGGATAGCTAAATCCAAATCTCTCATGGCTAAGAAACCTCCGATATTGGCAAAGGCATCTTTCTTGGCACTCATGGTACAGCCATCAGCATAAGAGAAAGTTTCATTAGCGATTTCTAAAACTGATTTATCAGCAAAACCTTCTTCCCTTAATTTGATGAAGTAAGAATTTTCAGCAAAACGGCAGGCATCAATAAAGAAGGGGATTTTATTTTCTTTACAAACTGTACTTGCTTCTTTAATATTTCTCATACTTACCGGTTGGCCTCCACCTGAATTATTGGTGATTGTCATTATTACCATTGGAATATTTGCTGCGCCTTTTTCTTTTATCACTTTCTTCAATGCTTCCACATCCATATTCCCTTTGAAAGGTGCTGGCACGGTTGGATGTTTACCTTCTTCACACAGCAAATCAATACCTTCTGCGCCGGAGAACTCTATGTTTGCTCTTGTTGTATCAAATAAAGTATTGCTGATAAAATATTTTCCTTTTCCACCAAGAATAGTGAAGATGATTTTTTCAGCAGCACGGCCCTGGTGTGTAGGAATTACCAATGGCATGCCGGTAATTTTTTTTACTGAATCTTCAAAATGGAAGAAACTGGTACTACCTGCATACGATTCATCGCCTTGCATAATGCCTGCCCATTGGTTACTGCTCATAGCACTGGTACCGCTATCAGTGAGCAGGTCAATTAGAACATCATTGGCATGTATACGGAAGGGATTATAACTGGCTTTTTCTAAAATAGCTTTTCGTTCTTTTTTGGTAGTAAAATAAATCGGCTCTACCGATTTTATCCGGAAGGGTTCAATGATTGTTTTCATACATGAAAATTTAATCAGCCTTTTTCGGCTGTTGTTGAATAATAGGTGCTGACTTACAGAAAAAGTGTAAGAAGAATCAGGTGGGTTTGCGAATGATATTTTTCCAGATGCGCATAAATAAAAGCCTGCCCAAAAGTAGGAGGGGCAGGCTTAGCGAACTATGACTTTAATCAATGATATTAATCAGGCGCCAAACTGTTTCAGATGATGGTCAATGTGTTTCCAGGTGGCTTTACTCCATTGCTCTTTTGTAAGCTTACCGAAAACAGGATGTTTTTCATTAATCATATTGCTTTCAGTAAACCGATTAATGTTATCAAGCAACTGATTTTTTTCTTTTTCAAAATCTTTGGACTGGCCGGTCATGATAAATGATTTATCAGTAGGCAAACCCTGTTTCCAGGGTTTTTCATCATACAGGGCTTTTTTGAATAAAGGCAATATCAGTTTCATCAGCCAGTTGCCCTTTACTGTAGCTGTACCGAAAGCCACACCCATAGGTATCTGCACATGTGCCAGCATTTGTGCTACATCCATTTTGCCCCATTGCCGCTGAGATTGCGGTGTGAGTTTATTTATTCGTTCAATGATTTCCTGTTTTACAGCAGGGTTAAATAAATTTTTTATTTCCATGGTTTTGTAAATTGAAAGGAAAGGTCGCTTTTTATTTTTAAAATAAAAAAGCCCGGAACAAAGAAAGTTCCGGGCCCTTGTTTCTTATAGGATAATTATTTCCTGGGAAACTCCAACGCTGCCTGTGCAGCCGCTAATCTTGCTATTGGCACACGGAATGGCGAACAGCTTACATAGTTCATGCCTAACCGGTGAAAAAATTTTACACTGTCTGCATCACCACCATGTTCTCCGCATATTCCAACTTTAAGATGAGGCTTTGCTTTACGGCCTCCCACTATTCCTGTCCGGACAAGTTCACCTACACCATCCTGGTCAATGGTCTGGAACGGGTCATAGGGAAGTATTTTCAGATCCAGGTATTTTGGAAGAAAACCACCAATATCATCACGACTGAAACCAAAACTCATTTGAGTAAGATCATTGGTGCCATAGCTGAAGAAATCAGCCACATGTGCCATCAACTCAGCTCTGATCGCAGCCCTCGGAGTTTCAATCATGGTGCCATATAAGTAGGGTATTTTTTTCATTTTCATTTTTTCGCATACTTCTTTATATACCCTGTCCACAATTATTTTCTGATGAGATAACTCATTTACTGTACAGGTTACAGGAACCATGATTTCAGGAAAAGCTTTTTTCCCTGCTTTCAGCATTTCGGCTGTTGCTTCAAAAATTGCCCTCACCTGCATTTCTGTTATTTCAGGATAACTAACTCCCAATCGTACGCCACGGTGACCAAGCATCGGGTTGTTTTCATGCAGAGCCAGCACTCTTCTTCTTAATACACTCATACTAATGCTTAATTCTTTGCTTAGCTGATGCAGCTTTTCTATATCATGCGGAAC
>JANMFO010000431.1:0-14800 GCA_031374245.1 Chitinophagaceae bacterium
GAAGGTGGCTGTATGTTTGTCGTGAATTTCTCCATCGGCCATAAAGATAGCCAATGCAGGGGGAAAGAAAAAAGGAGGAAGTTTAGTTGTCGTAGTTGATTTGATTTTTAGGTTTCTCTTTCGTTTTATTCTTATCCGTCTTTTCCTGTAACTTGATTTCATTCCGGTTACCTTTTGGATCAAGTAATGGATCGCCAACAGGGGCCTGACCATCCTGAAGTTTAAAGTTGAATACTTTATCTATGTGCAGCCATTTTCCATTCTCCCATTTAAAACCTTCCTGGTCACCATCTGGAATGAGTGTCCATGGATGTTCCTGATCATCATTTTCGGAAACTAAATGGTCTACTAAAATCATTTGAAGATCATCAATATAATTTACCAATACCCTTGCTCCTTTTTTAAACTCAATATTATAACGGTACTGTGCGGGTTTAGGGATGCTGTCTTTCTCGTAACTAAAAAATGGCCCGCCGAATAAGGGTTCATTTTTTTCATTAAAAGTCAATACATCAATCCACTTCATGCTGCTCATGGCACTATTATTATCAAAACCAAAAAGGGTGTAATAGTTTTTGCCTTTATGCTGTGTCTTGATGATGTTATAATACATTGCTCCAATCCAGTTGCCTCTTGTACGGACAGAATCCAACGGTTTATCGGTAAACTCTGAAAAATCCCGTAACGGTAATAATTTCAAGGAGCCATCCGCAGTTTTGAATTGAATAGCACCCCGTTGCCGGAAATAATAATCATCATATGAAATTGTCCAGGTATAAATGCGGAAATTTGTATCAGGGGCATATAATTTTGAAATACCCAGCAACGAATCGAAAGGGTAGTAGAAAGAATTTTTTATCTGCAAGCTTCTAACAAGGATTTTGGTAAAAATGCTGTCAGAAATCATCCGATCTTCCGGAAGGCTGTCTGTATTCAGGTAAAATGAATAGTCGCTAAGACTATCTTCTTTGGCCCTCAGTTTTTTCATATCAGCAGTAGTAATTTTTTGAGAAAAAACTACTTGTGAACAGGAGAACAGCAGGATGACGAGTAAAGAAATTTTGACGGATGTTTTTTTCACCAGGATCGTTTTTGAATTTATCAGGCTAAGTTACGGCTTATTACAGATGGGGATAACGCCAAAAGGGTTGTAAAATTTTGTGAAGGATTATAAAGCTTTGACAAAATCTTCCAATAGGCCGAACCTAAGGTCAATATCCGGGTGAGGAAATGGGACTTCCGGGTTTGTGCTGGCTATAAATGCGGTATACATCCCGGCATTTTTTCCAAAAAGCATATCGGTGTGCTTATTACCCACCATAATGGATTTGTAAAGGTCAATAGAAGGAAAATCGGCTCTTGCTTTAAAGGCCATTCCCGGATTAGGCTTTCTTATCGGGTCATTATTAATAATAGCCGGAGCATAATAAATGCCATCAATTTTGCCACCAACTGCCTTTATTGCTGTTGTCATTTTTAAATGAATGGCTGTTAAATCATTTTCTGTCATCAATCCACGACCTACGCCCCTTTGATTGGTAACGACAATTATATGGCCGAATTTTTCTGATAATTTTTTAAATAACTCCGGTGCTCCTTTCATAAAATGAAATTCATCCGGGTTAAATATATAACTGCCTACTTTGTCATCGTTGATAACGCCGTCACGGTCTAAAAAAAGCGTCCAGCTTTTATCAATATTTTCTAACTTGAGTGGTGGGCTGCTTAATTCTGTTTGTACCCGGTTATAATCTTCAGGAATGCCGATGTCAATAAAGTATTCATCTTGTACCAGCCCATAGATGCGGCGTTCTTTAAATAAACTTTCGAGGTAATCTTTTTCAAATGAAAATTTAGCTGGAAATTCTTCATCTAAAAATTTACTGACATTAAGAATATACAAGCCGCCGTTGATAGTGCCCGTTGAATAGAATTGTTTTTCGTTAAAGCTTTTTACCAGTTGGTCTTCTGTTAATTCAACAACACCATACCGGTCAAAGTTTTGCATGGGTTTTAATAGCAGCGTACATTCAGCATTATTATGGTTATGAAAAAAACCAGCTTCATGAAGATTAACTTTAAAAAGCGTATCGCCGTTAGCTATCGCTAAGTTCTTTTCAGTGGCTTTGCTTAAAGCCAGTTGAATAGCACCACCAGTGCCTAACGGTTCTTCTTCAATTACACATTCATAAGTGAGGGTTGAAAATTGAGAGTGCAGATACTCTTCAATAACTTCATGTTTATAACCAAGAGAAAAAATAATTTTTTCAATACCCTGGCTTCTCAGGTAATTAATGACATGAAACAAAAATGGCCTGCCAGCAACCGGGGCCATACATTTTGGAAGGTCAGGAACGGCATCTCTTAATCTTGTTCCCAAACCACCTGCGAGAATAATTGCTTCTTTAATCATTAAGGACTTCGTTAAGCCGTTTCAGGCGTTTGGTGTAAAGTATCTTTCTTCTACTAATTGACAAATGATGTGTCCGATGGTAATATGACTTTCCTGTATGCGGGGTGTATCAGTTGAAGGAATATTGATCAGGTAATCGCTGACAGATTTCATTTGCCCACCAGTTATTCCTGTAAATGCTATTGTTGTAATTCCTTTTTCTTTCGCTACCTCAAAAGCTTTAACAATATTGGCAGAATTGCCTGAAGTAGAAAGGCCAATTAATACATCGCCCATTTCACCAATGCCATCAATCATCCGGGAATAAACAACATCAAAGCCATAATCGTTGGCGACAGCAGTAAGATAAGACGTGTTGCAATGTAAGGCTTCAGCCGGCAGAGCTTTTCTATCTGTATAAAACCGACCAGAAAATTCAGCCGCCAAATGTTGTGCATCAGCGGCACTACCGCCATTGCCACAGAAATAAATTCTATTACCTACCTTAAAGGCATCTGTAATAACCGAAACAATTTTTTCGATAGTGTGCAGCAGTTTTTCATCATGTAAAACTTGTTGCTTCGTATCAATCGATGCCTGAATTATTTCTTTTATCTTATTAGTCATTTTTAATTATTAATCTTTAATTAAATAGTCCATGTCTTCAACCCATGTCCAACAAACTGGTAGTTTCTGTGCCGGCCACCAAAGTTCTCCAAACTTTTTATCACTTTATACTTTGTATTAGCCGGGCAATAAAATATCATAAAGCCACCGCCACCTGCACCGGAAATTTTTCCACCCGTAGCGCCAGCTTTTTTAGCTGTTTCATAAATATCTTCCATCAACGGGTTGCTGATTCCTTCTGCCATCTTTCTCTTTTGCTGAAACCCAAAATCAAGGATTTCGCCAAATTCATTTAGCCTGCCTTTTAATAAAGCCTCTTTCATCATCTGTGCCTGCTGCTTCAACTGGTGCATGGCTTCAATGGATTTTTCTTTATTATCCGTTACGTTTTTACTTTGCTTCTTAATAATTTCGGCAGACTCACGGCTGGTAGAAGTATAGTACAGCAATAAATTATTTTCCAGTTCAAACAAATGCTGCTCCTTCACCCGCAGCGGATTCACAATCACTTTATCATTTGCATAAAACTCCATAAAGTTGACACCGCCAAAAGTGGCCGCATACTGGTCTTGTTTACCACCGGCAAGATTCAAATCTTTACGTTCTATTTCAAAGGCATAATGCGCCATGTCATATTCACCTAACGGTAAACGAAGCATTTCTGCAAATGCACCAATGATAGCAACTACCAGGGTAGAAGAAGTTCCCAATCCAGACCCTGCAGGCGCATCTACGTAAGTTGACAAATGAAATCCTTGTTCTTTAATTCCGAAATCTTTTTGAATACGGTTGTAAACACCTTTCAGTAAATCCAATGTTCCATCTATCGGTAATTCCTTACTCCATTCAAATTCCTGTATTTCATTCCTATCAATCGCTTCCAGAATAATTTTATTTTCTGCCAATGGTTCAATCGTTGCATTGGCATACAAGGAGAGTGTAGTATTTAAAATTGCGCCGCCATATAAATCGCTGTAAGGACTTACATCAGTACCGCCACCGGCGAGGCCAATCCGCAAAGGAGCTTTACTTCTATATATCATTTACTGTTGATAACTTTGATTTTTCTGACGAAAATGAATTTTATTAGCCGGGCTTTTATACTTCTATCATCGTCCCTTGCGTCGTGCCAAAGGCACTCCTTTGGGGCACACTTGTACTGCATAACTTGTCCCGACATTTTCGGGGTCATTACTCAGCAAGATGTTGGATAGCTTTTACCAGGTTAGCCCAGCTATATTTCTCTTTTTCATTGCGAAGATGAGGAATAAAATAATCTTCGCCTAATTGATAGAATCGCAAGATGCCATCTGCAATGGCTATTGGATTTGGTTCTACAACCAATCCTACTTTTTCATGCGGCACTAAAGTAGCAAGACCACCAACATTCGTAACTACCATTGGTTTTTCAAAATGATAGGCGAGGGGAGTCACTCCGCTTTGTGTGGCATTGCGGTAAGGTTGTATCACCGCATCGGCAGCACAGAGATAATATTTTACTTCACTATCAGGAATAAAATCGGTTCGCAGTATCAATTGGTCTTTTATGTCCAATTTTTCTATTTGCTCCTGGAATGGTTTTTCGTCTTCATAAAACTCTCCCGCCACAAGAAGTTTGATGTTTGAAGTTTCAGGTTTGAGGTTCTTTAATATTGACATTGCGTCTAAAAGCATGTCGAGCCCTTTATACTTACGGATAAAACCGAAGAATAGAATTATTCTTTCATTTTCTGGCAGACCAAGGTGTTTTCTTGCTTCCAGTTTGGATAGAATTCCACCGAAATTATCATACAGCGGATGGGATACTAACTGTGCAGGTTTTATTTTTTCAAACAACCTTAAGTCACTCATTACTTTTTCACTCATGGTGATAAAGGCATCACAACTTTTTAGAAAATATTTAGTGAATGGTTTATCGCCGAACCTTTTTTCATGCGGTATCACATTATCGGCAATGCATACAATTTTTGTATGCTTATTTTTTCTAACTCTACGAAGAATAGTTCCCAAAGCTGGGCCCATTAACGGTAACCAAAAACGAACGATAATAATATCTGGTCTTTCTTTTTTTAAACGGTTACCAATTTTAAACCAGTTAAAAGGATTAACAGAATTGATAACGGTATGTATCGTCATGTTTTCCGGTGCTGGTTCATCTGTGTATTGTGTAGTGCCGGGAAAAATAAAGGCTGGGTATTGTAATGAAAAAGAATAGATGGAACAATCATGTCCTTCAGTAATAAACTCCTTTGCCAGTCGCTGGTTGAATGTAGCTAACCCGCCCCGCAACGGATGTGCCGGCCCTATGATGACAACCTTTGCCATTTACAAACCGGTTTTGGTTTCTATAATATAGCTGTTGCGGCTGGATGAATTTCTTGATATCAATTCACCAATAAACCCTGCCAGGAATAATTGCATACCAATGATAACAGAAGTAAGTGCCAGGTAAAACCCCGGTCGGTTGGTTAAGGCGAAGCTGGCATCCATTATTTTAGAAATAATCAGGTAGATGGAGATACCCATACCTACTAAAAAGAATAACGAACCCCACAAGCCAAAGAAGTGCATGGGTCGTTTCGAAAATTTCCCCACAAAAGTGATGGATAATATATCAAGGAAACCATTCACAAATCTTCTCCATCCGAATTTTGATACACCATATTTCCGGGCACGGTGCTCTACTACTTTCTCACCTATCTTTTTAAAACCTGCCCATTTTGCCAGCACAGGAATGTAGCGGTGCATTTCACCATATACTTCTACACCTTTTACCACTTTATTTTTATAGGCTTTTAGCCCGCAATTAAAATCATGCAATTTTATTCCGGATACTCTCCTTGTAACAGCATTAAAAAATTTAGAAGGAATATTTTTTGTCAGTGTATTGTCGTGGCGTTTTTTCTTCCATCCGCTTACCATATCATAGCCATCTTCTACAATCATTCTTCGCAGTTCTGGAATTTCATTAGGACTATCCTGTAAGTCTGCATCCATCGTTATTATTACATCACCAGTTGCAGCACGGAAAGCTTCATTCAGCCCGGCAGATTTACCATAGTTGCGCTGAAATTTAATACCCTTTATGTTTGAATTTTTTGACCTCAATTGTTCAATCACTTCCCAGGAATTATCGCTGCTGCCATCATCTACAAATATTACTTCGTAGGTGTAATGGTTGGCATCCATAACTTTTTCAATCCATGCCGTTAATTCCGGCAGCGATTCTGCTTCATCTATCAGTGGTATAACGATGGATAAGTCCATTTTTATTTTTTCCTGTTTATAAGTATTGAACCAAAGGCTGTAATCCCTGCACCAAGTATCAAATATCCGAAAATAGTACCATAAACTACCACCTTGGTATAGCCATTCTTGTAGCGCAATGTATCAGCAATAATGTCGTCGGGTGTTTTTGAACTGGTTTTATCAGCCACTAGTTGTTCGTTATATAATTTGGCCGATTCTTCTGCAAATTCAGGATGCATTTTACTGAATATAAAAGTATAGACCACTATCAGTAAAGTAGCCACAATAAAACACCTGAAACCAGCATTAAAACTATCACCAAATTTTCTTGTAAAGGCCGGCGAATTACTATATGCTGTCAACGTCCATATAATACCGAGTGCATAAATAGCGTAGACTAAAAAGTGCAATTTGGATTCAACGGATATAAAATTATAAGCGAATAAACTAAATCCTATAACTGCGGCTCCGGTTAACAATCCTTTTATAAGTGGGGTAAATGTCATTGTTGTTTTTAAGCGACTGGAAATAATTGATTATTTATAAACGCTATGGGAGCCCATGAAGTATTGCTGAATAGCGAACAGAACCCCGAAGTGTGCGACCCTTCGTTACCTCACGGTAAACTGCACAGAAGATGCCAGTAGCACAGCAGCCGGGCTCATAAAAAATTTAACCCAGCACCACGTTGTCTCCATTAATAATACCCGTTACTTTTCCCGTCAACTCTTTACCGATAAATGGAGAGTTTTTCGATTTCGATTTCAGGTCTTGCTCTGTCACAGTCCATTTCTTTCCGGGTTCAAATAAGGTTAGTGATGCTTTACTTCCTTCTTTTATGTTTACTGTTTCCAATCCAAATAATTTTCTTGGGTTGGTTGATAATAATGTGACCCATTTTTCAGCTGTTACCTCAGGAAGCGAAGTACTTACTACTCCATAAGCTGTTTCCAAACCAACCATTCCAAATTTTGCATATTCAAATTCCATCACTTTGCTATCATATTCATGTGGCAAGTGATGGGTAGCAATGCAATCTATTGTGCCCTCCGTAATTGCTTTTTGCAAAGCAGCCCTGTCTTCTTTGCCCCGAAGCGGTGGATTTACTTTCAAATTCGTATCATAGCCTGTCATATCCTCATCGCAAAAGAAAAGATGATAAGGTGTAACAG
Organism: Chitinophagaceae bacterium; assembly: GCA_031374245.1. Classification (GTDB taxonomy): domain Bacteria; phylum Bacteroidota; class Bacteroidia; order Chitinophagales; family Chitinophagaceae; genus JJ008. The sequence continues at coordinate 7,441 of JANMFO010000431.1, forward strand.
AGCAACTGATAGCTGCACCGCTTTCTTTACCTCTTTTAATATACTCCAATGATTTTTTAGTGCTGACCCCTGTAAAATGCAATTTCGAATCGGCATACCTTGCCAATTTAATATCTCTTGCCACAATCAATTCTTCTGCCATAGCTGGTTTGCCGGGCAAGCCCAATTGAGTCGAAGTGATTCCTTCATTCATTAATCCATGTGGATTGATGCTTTTATCATCTGGTACTTGTATTAAAATGCCATCGAAGGCTTTTACATATTGTAAAGCTTTTACCAGCAACCCGGCTGACTGCACACAGTTTATACCGTCACCAAAAGCAACAGCACCACTGGCTTTCATATCATACATTTCTGCCAGTTCTTTCCCTTCCGCATTTCGGGTAATAGCACCAATCGGGTGAATATTTACCGGGAATGATTTACTTTTTTGAACAATGTATTCAACACCAGCTTTATTATGAATAACCGGATTGGTATTGGGAATAACGAATACATCTGTATAACCACCGGCTGCTGCTGCGGCTGCACCTGTTTCCAATGTTTCTTTGAATTCGTAACCGGGGTCTGCAAAATTGGCAAACACATCCACCCATCCGGGAGAAACATAAAGGCCTTTACTATTGATTTCTTTATCCGCTTTTACAGAAAGTTTGCTTGCTATTTGAGCAATGATTCCGTTCTCAATAAAAATATCTGCTGCTTGTCCGTTGAAAGGAGACGAGGGGTCAACAACTGTGGCTTGCTTAATGAGTATGTTCATTAAGGAGCGAAGATAAAGGTTGTTTTTGGTACTGAAAAATGGTAAAATGCCTTACTTTCGTTTCTCTGTTAATGATTTAATGTTCGGGACGTAGCGCAGTCCGGTAGCGTACCAGGCTGGGGGTCTGGGGGTCGCAAGTTCGAATCTTGTCGTCCCGACATTTAAAAAGGTAATCATGAAAGAATGGTTACCTTTTTTATTTATTCAGTACATGTTTGGGGATGTAGCGCAGCCCGGTAGTGCACTTCGTTCGGGACGAAGGGGCCGCTGGTTCGAATCCAGTCATCCCGACTTGACAGAACAAATTCCCACTTGCTGCAATCATGTTATAGGGCGTTTTCTATTCATTTGTTTGCAAATTAAGCATAAGGAGTCTTAACGTTTTTAGTGCATATTTCTGCATAGTCTCATCAATGTGTACCCGCACCCAAACCTAATAGAACATGATAGATCTGAACGCCTGCAATATTGAAAAGAAGGTGGAACACAATCATTGTATAGAGATTCTTTCTAAGTTGCATCGTGAGGCCGAAAAAAATAAAGGGCACAATCAGTGGCCATGTTTGTGGAACTTGCCAAAGATGATAGGCGCAGAAAAGGATTGAATTCACAATCCAATTGTATCGGCCAAGAAATGCGGTCTTCTTCATCAGGTAGCCACGGAAGTATATTTCCTCTCCGACAAAGTTACCAATCAGCATAATTATCATGATTATCGCAGGTGCACCATAGAACGCCTCGTAACTTGCGAATATGCTGTAGGAAGGAATCTGAAGTCCCGGTACGGAAGAGAGCCATTTCTGAAACGGCTCGTATAATGTCATCATATATGGCAAGGATAGAACCACACTCAGAGCAAAAGCTATCGGCGCAACAAAAAGGACTTCTTTGAATGAGAAGCGATTGAGACTAAGGAATTCAAAGACTTCTTTCCATTTGAGCTTCTCATACTTTCGCAGCATAAAAATGGGGAATACCATGTGCCAAAGTAGTGTGAAAATAACAAACATATAGTATTGGAAATTGTATCCTTTGAGACCGAGTAAGCCGGAAAGAAAGCGATGTACAGGCTCGATATTAACAAGCAAATAGGCCACCATGCCCGGAAGCAAATAGGCAAATATATATAGTGCCTGGCTTATCGGTGTTTTTGCCTGGTATTTCTCTGCATACTTGTCGTAAGTCGGATTATTGACGGATAGGAATCTACTTTTTGTATCTTTCATTACTTTTTTTATTTCTTGATGCCATTTATTTGTTGCTGAGTTTTCTATAAAATGCCTTGTGGCATATATATTTACCAATGAGAATCGATTTTCTGCCTTCTCCAGCCGTGGTCGGTGTCCTCACCGACCACTACCTTTATTGGAGTAGCGACAATTCTAAATGCACCCTCTTAATTTCGTAATGATTGATTTGTGGTATATTGAGTACATTCAGCCTTGAAATTGTAACCATAACGATGTCATAATTCTCACTTAAAAAATTCACCATTTATTTATTTTTAAGAAATTGCAGGGCTTTTATCATAAATATATCTGCACCAGGTTTTCCTTCTCCTTTTCGCCAGTTAATAAATACCGGGGGCAAATATTGTTCCCTGGATAATCCATTAATGTGGTACAACCTTTCATTAGGAAATGTAAAACGTATTTTAGTATTAGGCATCTCAAAAGTATATACCGCTCCGTTTAACCGGGCCATCTCCGTTCCAATAATTTTAGTCCCGGATCTTTTGAGCGCATCAAAACCAATCACAATACCTTCTGCAATACTGCCTGTCCAGTGGTTACACAAAATAGCCAATGGTTTGCTATAATATTTGTCTTTTCGGGGAGAAACGATTTCTACCCAACTTCTTTTAATGCCGCTGCTTTTTTCTTCTGCATAGTATTCATGCTTTTGATAAAAATGTTCTTCGTTTATAAACCAGCCTATAATTGCTTTGGCAACAGAAGTATTACCTCCGCTTGGGGTTTCACGAAAATCGAGGATAAGTGATTGTGTATTTTTTAAAGTTTTCATGATGCTGTCAAAAGCAGCAATCAATTCATTATCGTACAGGCAATCATTAATTTTAATATAGCCGGTATTGCCAATAAGTTTTGATTCAATTTTAGCAGCATACTTTATGTGCTCCAATCCCAAACCGTTTTCATCCGGAAAATATTCTTTTTCCTTTCCCTGGTATTTCAATGAACACTTTCTGGGCTGAATATGGTTTCCTGCAAGTAACATCCTGAGTGCAAAACTTTTTGCTTCGTTTGTAACTGGCTTTGGTGCCTTAGGGAGAAATGCTGCTATAGCTGATTCAACCGGAATTTTGTTTATGGATACAACTTCCATTCCTGCAACCATTCCGGCAGCTTCAGCACCAAAACCTCTTCTAAGTTCTGTAATTATTGGTTTTCCATTTATATATTCTGCCCATATATCTGTACCCGAAGGCACAAGCCGATGAGACTTATCAGTATTGGTATTTAAAATAGCATGATGATCATAAATTTCGTTAAAAGCATTTTCTATAATAGTTACAAATTCATCCCGGGTTGTAATAGTGTCAACAGCCGGTGAATATATTTCTTTTACATGCTGCCAGTTTATTTGCTTTTTTTCAAAATAGCAATACTCGTCATGGATGCTTGTACAGAAATAATTGAAATCTTCTTTGTATTGCTTAGTGGTAATTTTAGTACCCTGTCCTATAGAAAGCAATTGTGATGAAAGCAGAAATAATAGAATGAACGCAGGTTTCATATCGGTATTTATTTACGTTGTTATTTTAAATTAATAAATCATTCAATGGTTAATATTTTTTACATTTCTCGATATTATTTTAGTTGATTCTATAAATGAAGTGAACCTATAACTATTTTTATCAGGAGCCTTATTGGTTAATTTTATACATAGGTACATTCAAGTCGTCGCAAGACGTTTGAGATGAAATAATTAAAACTACTTTATAAATCCTGATTTGCAGGGGCAGGGTTTACAAAAAGCTCTTTGCTTTGCGCAAGGAAATTATTGCATGTTTAAAATAAAGAAGTTTTTTTAAAGTAATGTAACAAGCCAGGCAGTTACTGTGTGGCTTGTTACATTACTCAATCAGCAATTGCTCAAAGAAAGCACCAATATTATTTTTCCTATCTACAAAATGAAGCTCTAATATCCAATGTCTTTTGTTTCCGTATTTGTCTGATTGAAGTATATCAGTATGATTGTCCGGGTGTACATCTAAGCCCATATCATTGGGGTCATCGGGTTGTTCGTGTGGGTATTTGCCAATGATATGACCGGCTATAGCATTGCCAAATTCGTAGCCATAACGTTTAGCAAGGTTGTTTGCGTATTCAAAAAATTGAGCACCTGTAAGTTTAGTTTGTTTAGTATACCAATCTTTTCCTTCGTACCAGGCAGCTTCTACATCTTTTTTTATCTTTACTTTCAAAGGGTCGTTACCTAAAACATAAGTTCGCCCAAGGTCTGCTTCCCAACCTTCAAAAACGGGATGAAAATCAAAAAACAAAATATCTCCATCTTTTATTACCAGGTTTTCCGGGTTGGCACTATAAGGTTGTAAAGTATTAATACCTGTTCTTACAATTTTTTTACCCCAATGTTTTGTAACGCCAAATTCATCTTTGGCAATTTGTACAATTTCATCTGTAAGTTGTTGTTCTGTTTTACCTGCTTTTATTAATCCTCTTTGTTCAACTATATTAAATAGTTCAATTGCTTTTTGTTGCGCAAGCATCATTTTTTTATTTTCGTCATTCATGTTCTTATTTTTAGGTGTATCTGATAAATAATCATTCATATCCTTACCATTTTGTAAATCTTTTATATTTTTTTCCAGTTCAAGTTTGTTTCCGCCCCTGGCCTGTGGCAGGACTTTTTGTGCAAATTCAAGTGCTTTTTTATAATCACCTATAGCTGAATATCCGCTTGCCATACCTACAAGCGAAAAAAATGAATTTGGAAACTTTGCATAATTCATCTTGAATACTTCGAATGCCTCTCTGGACCGCCTTGCTTCAACTAAACCAATACCATAATTGTAGGCCTCGAGTTCGTCGGCATACGGAAGTGCTTTTTTTATTATCGCATCTGCTTCAGTTTTTCGCCCCAGTTTGTCTAATATAGCAGCTTTTGTTTGCCATGGACTAAAGGTTGTACTTCCACCAAAACGAAAACTTATAGCACTATCGGCCCACATTAACCCTTCTTCCAAATTGGTATTATTAGCCGCACAATAGGCCGCAGCCTGGTTCCATCCTTGCCACAATCCCGGCAAAGCTTTATCTCCACGCAATTCTTTTCTGAAAGATGCTATCTGTGTTTTATTAACATCCACTTCAATTTTAAAAGGTATCATCAGTTTTTCCCATTGAAATTGTACAATCGCATTTGATAAGGTTTGTTCGGCAAATTCATATTTTAGCCACTCCACACTTTTATCGGTTTTTACCGGCTTTACTTTTACCCGCAAAACATCTTCTGTAGGGTCATAAAAAAAATTCCCCCACGAAGTTGAATTTTTTGAGAAGATAATGGTGCATTCATCGGGAGCGTATGCAATAAAAAACCCGTACTTACCAGCTGGCAAATCTTGTCCCTCAATTTTAATATCTGTTGAACATTCAAAGGTTGTATTTTCATTTGCTCCAGCACGCCAGGGAGCAGGTTTTTTAGCACCATACCCAAGGTCTGTAAAACCAACGGGTATAAGTTCGCCCCAAATATGTCCATTTCTTTTTTTAACACCAGGCCGGCTGTAACGAATGATGATATCCGAAATACCTACCTGCTCACTTACAGTTGCCCTTTTATTACCTCCACGAGGGAGTGTGGTTAATAATTGTGCCTTAACTATACTGACGAAACCAAGGTATAAGGACAAAAACAACAAGCAGGATTTAAATAAATTTTTCAGCATATCTTTTGTTTTATAAAATCTGTTGTTACAATTGTTGCAAATTCTTTATGTAAGCTTGCAAGTGCTGTTTCATGAATAAGTTCAGCAGGGTAATTTTTGCCATCAACACCTGTTTTATTAAAAGTGGCTGTTGCATTAGCAACAAGAAAAGTTTCATAACCTAAATTACCTGCCATTCTTGTAGTTGTTGAAACGCAGTGGTCGGTTGTAAGGCCAGCAATAACCAATGTGGTAATTCCTGCTTTATCAAGTTGTGCCTGTAAATCAGTTCCTATAAATGCACTGTTTACATTCTTTTTAATTATCGGTTCTCCTTCAATTGGAGTAACCAGCTCATTAAATGCATTTCCGGCATTTGTTTCATGAAGCAAAGAAGTTGGAATAGAGGAACAATGCTGAATATGAAAAACCGGAAGGTTGTGTTCTCTCCAGATTTTTAGCAATTCGCTTGCCCGTAATTCAGCATCCGGGTTATTTCGCTGTCCTCCCCAATAGGCAATGTTGTCAAATCCTTTTTGAATGTCAACAAGGATTAGTGCCGGCCGGTCTGATTTTGTCAGGCTCATTCCTGTTAAAAATTTAGTTTGTCTTTTTGACAAAGCAAGTTGGTTTCTTTGATAAAATAAAATACTTAATTTTGATTGATTGATAACTTATTTTGATTACATGGATGTTCAGCAAATTAAAAATTTTCTCACTTTATGTGAAACACTCAACTTCAGAAAAGCTGCAGAGCAAATCAATATTGTTCAGCCGGCTTTGAGCAGACAAATACAATTATTGGAAAAAGAGGTAGGTGCTTTGCTGTTTAACAGAACTAAGCGAACTGTTATTTTAACTGAAGCAGGTATATTTTTTAAAAAAGAAGCGAACAGAATTTTACAGGATTTAAATAAAACAGTTATTCAAACTGCACAAATGCATCGTGGCGAAGCAGGCGAAATAAGAGTCACGCATTCAAGCTCTGCTATGAATACAGTTGTGCCTTCCTTTTTAGTTAAAGTAAAGCACAAATGGCCAAACCTGAAAACCATTGTACAGGAAGCCTCCAACTCTCAACAAATTGAAATGATGCTGACAAGAAAAGCGGACGTCGGTATTACACCCAATATCCTGTTGCCTCCGGAGATCAGCTCCAAAATTTTATACAGGGAAAACTTTGCGTTGATTTTGCCTGCTAATCACCCTTTGTCCAAAAAGAAATTCACTGATCTATCTGCCTTAAAAAACGAAACATTTATTTTACCCCAACTTGCTACTGGCATTGGTTATGTTGAAGCAATATTGCAGATATGCCAGGGATATGGCTTTAAACCGAAAGTGGCGCATGAGTCAACACATTCCATAAGTGTACTGCGCCTGGTAGAAGCTGGCCTTGGCATTTCAATTGAACCCATATCCTCTGTATGTGGCGTAAATATGAATATCAAACTGATTGAATTGAAAACCCTTCCTCAAAAAGCAGAGATGACACTTTTTTGGTTACGGGAACGTGAAGAAGAATTAGACAGATTTATAAAAATGTTTTGAGGTTTAGTTTTGCTGATGAAGGGAGACTGAAAGGGTTGCCTTTAATATCAAGTTAGAACATTGTCTATCCATCCCGACTCAAAAAACGGCTTCAAAAATCTTGAAGCCGTTTTTTTAATTATTGTTTTATT
>JANMFO010000438.1:0-18311 GCA_031374245.1 Chitinophagaceae bacterium
GAAATGCTGGAAGGAAGAAAAGCACAGTTCATTGATGAGTTGATGCAACAAGATGCAACAAAAGCAAAAGCGGAGAAAGAAGTAAACCTGGCTATCGACAGATTAATATATTATGCAGGTTGGTGTGATAAGTTTCAGCAAATATTCAGTGCAGTGAACCCGGTAGCGAGTTCTCATTTTAATTTTTCAGTTCCTGAACCAACAGGTGTTGTCTCCATCATTGCTCCGCAAGGTGATTCATTATTGGGATTAGTTTCTGTCATTGCCCCGGTTATTGCAGGGGGAAATACTTGTATCGTTTTAGCATCTGAAACAAACCCTCTTTGTGCCGTTACTTTTGCTGAGGTATTAAACTCATCTGATTTACCCGGCGGAGTTGTCAATATTTTAACCGGCAAACCTACAGAACTGGCCAGTTGGTTTGTGGACCACATGGATGTGAATGCAACCATTTACTGTGAGAATAATTCTGATGTAAAGAAAATGATGCGGGAAAAGTCAGCCAATAACCTGAAACGCATCACTTTCTATGATAAAATAAACTGGTACACCGATGAAGGGCAATCACCGTACTTCATTATGGATACCCAGGAAATAAAAACCACCTGGCACCCGGTAGAAAATATTGCCGGAGCTGGGGGAGGATATTAGCCATCATCCCCCACTAAAAGTGGAGATTCATTAATAAATAATATTTTTGGTAAGATTTTTGAACCTTATACAGTTATGAAATTCATTTTAACCATTATCACTATTGTAATCGCTGCAAACTGTTTTGCCCAGAAAGACACTGCCTGGATAGTACCGGTAGATAGTAACTCTGTTGTAATACATAAAGACTCCCGGCTCGACTTGCTGGTAAAAAAGCAAGCTGTTATTAACGAAGTAACCAGCCGTGACGGAAGGCGAACTGACAAAGGCTTCCGCCTGATGATCATCAGCACTAACAATCGGGATGAAGCCTTTGCTGCAAAAACAAAAGTATTGACTTACTTCACCGACCTGAAAGCTTATATGTGGTATCAGTCCCCATATTTCAAAGTAAAAGCAGGAAATTTTAAAGACCGTAAAGATGCAGAGGCTTATCAAAAAAGATTGAACATCTATTTTCCAAAAGGTGTCTTCATAATGAAAGATATAATTGAGGTAAAGGCTTCAAAGAATAATTCTATAGATGACGACTCCGATTCATAAATAAATATTTTCAAGATAAAGCCGTTTCATAGTATGGAACGGCTTTTTTGTTTTAAAATACAGCACACGAATGAAACGGGTTGAACGGATGAACACGGATTTTTCTGCTTCGCAGAATTGGGTCTTCAACTGCCTTTTGTATAATCAGTGTAAATCCCTCTAATCTGTGTCATCAGCGTTCCTTTATTCCAGTTACCCCCGAATCAGTATTTTTGCCAGATGACAGAAAAGATTAAGGCCCTTGCCAAAAAATATGCCCCTGAGTTTATTGAAGTCCGTCACCACCTCCATGCTAATCCGGAATTAAGCTACCAGGAATTTGAAACATCCAAATTTGTGCAGAGCAAATTGAAGGAATTGGGTATTCCGTTTGAAGTAAAAGCAACAACAGGAGTTGTAGGATTAATCAAAGGAAAAAATCCAGAAAAAAGAATCATTGCCCTTCGTGCAGATATGGATGCGTTGCCTATTAAAGAAGAAAATGACATCCCTTATAAATCAAAGAATGAAGGAGTGATGCATGCCTGCGGACATGATGTACACACCACTTGTTTATTAGGTGCGGCAAAAATCCTTACTGAATTAAGAGATGAATGGGAAGGAACGGTAAAATTAGTTTTTCAACCCGGCGAAGAAAAAAATCCCGGTGGTGCATCACTGATGATAAAAGATGGGGTACTGGAAAATCCAACACCACAAGCTATTCTTGCCTTGCATGTAAATACAATCCTTGAAGTTGGCCAATTGAGTTTTCGCAGTGGTAAAGTAATGGCCAGTGCCGATGAATTATATTTTACGGTGAAAGGGAAAGGTGGTCATGCTGCTTCGCCGCATCTTGTTATTGATCCAATTCTTATCAGCTCGCATTTAATTATTGCATTACAACAATTAATCAGCAGGAATAATAATCCCTTCAACCCTTCTGTTCTTTCTATTACTTCCTTTAATGGTGGCAATACCACGAATGTTGTTCCGAATGAAATAAAACTAATGGGAACATTCAGGGCAATGGATGAAACATGGCGGTTTAAAGCACATGAGTTGATTCGCAAACTGACAACAGACCTTGTCCACTCCATGGGTGGTGAAGTTGATTTGCATATTGATGTAGGCTATCCCTGTGTAATGAACAACGAAAAAGTAACAACTGCTGCTGCAAAAATAGCCGCAGACTATATGGGCACTGAAAATGTAAGTGAAACGGAACTCCGCATGGGTGCTGAAGATTTTGGTTATTATGCACAACAAATACCTGCCTGTTTCTATCGTCTTGGGACTATGAATAAAGCCAAAGGAATTACGGCTGGTGTACACACTCCTGTTTTTAATATTGATGAAAATGCCATTGAAATTGGAATGGGGATGATGGCATTGATGGGGAGTAGTTTGGAAGTGTAATCTTATAAACCCTTCATTTATTTGTTTTTCCCCTTGAAACCTGTTCGAATTATTATTTAGTACATTGCAGCCCATTTAGCTGAGTAGAATTATTGCAGCACAAGAGTGTGACCCTTCGATTACCTCAGGGTAAACTTCAGGGACGATGAGCAGAATTCATACAGCTTGTAACATAAAATTTATTTATGTCAAACGAATTACGCAAACAACAGGCACTCGAATATCATTCCAAAGGAAGGCCCGGTAAAATAGAAGTAGTTCCTACCAAAGAAGCCAAAACACAAAGAGACCTCTCATTAGCTTATTCTCCCGGTGTGGCTATTCCCTGTTTGGAAATAGCCGCTAACCCTGAAGATGTTTACAAATACACCGCTAAAGGAAACTTAGTAGCTGTTATCAGTAATGGTACTGCAGTACTCGGCCTGGGTGATATTGGCCCGGAGGCAGGTAAGCCGGTAATGGAAGGCAAGGGAGTTTTGTTCAAAATCTTTGCCGACATTGATGTATTCGATATTGAAATCAATGAAAAAGATCCGGAGAAATTTGTACAGATTGTAAAAGCACTGGAGCCAACATTCGGTGGCATCAACCTGGAAGACATAAAAGCACCGGAGTGTTTTTATATCGAACAGGAATTGAAAAAAATAATGAAGATCCCGGTGATGCATGATGATCAGCATGGCACGGCTATCATCAGCGCAGCAGCTTTATTAAATGCCTGCGAAGTGCAGAAGAAAAAAATTGATAAAGCAAAGTTTGTTGTAAGTGGAGCTGGCGCAGCGGCAGTGGCCTGTATGAAGTTATATATTGCATTGGGTGCAAAGAGAGAAAATTTCAGGGTGTTTGACAGCAAAGGCCTTATTCATGAAAGCCGTACTGACCTTGATGATCTGAAAAAAGAATTGATAGCATATGGTAAAAACGTTACTCTTACCGAAAGCATGAAAGATGCCGATGTATTTATTGGATTGAGTAAGGGTGGTGTGTTGAATGCTGACATGATAAAAAGCATGGCAAAAAATCCTATCGTTTTTGCTATGGCAAACCCTGACCCGGAAATAAGCTGGGAAGATGCAACGGGTGCAAGAAAAGATGTTATCATGGCTACCGGCCGTAGCGATTATCCCAACCAGGTAAATAATGTATTGGGCTTCCCCTATATTTTTCGTGGTGCATTAGATGTAAGGGCTACACAAATTAATGAAGCCATGAAAATGGCTGCTGTAAAGGCTTTGGCAGAACTGGCTAAAAGTCCTGTGCCTGACATAGTAACTATGGCCTATAATGAAAAGAATATCACCTTCGGCGAGAACTATATTATTCCCAAACCACTTGACCCAAGATTGCTTGCCACGGTGGCTCCGGCTGTTGCTAAAGCAGCGATGGAAAGCGGAGTGGCAAAATATCCAATTACTAATTGGGAAGAATATGTGACTAACCTTAACAAACGCCTTGGCCTCGACAACCAGGTAATGAGAGTGATTGGTAACAAAGCCCGCCGTGACCCTAAACGTATTGTTTTTGCTGAAGCAGATAATGTAAAAATTCTGAAAGCAGCACAGATAGTTTTTGATGAAGGTGTTGGTTACCCGATTTTATTAGGGGATGAAAATAAAATAAACAAAATCGCTGAAGCCAATGGTATAGACCTGGAAGGCTTACCCATTTTTGATCCACGCAGTGATGCTATGGAAGAGAAAAGGAATGCTTATTCAGAACTGTTTTTCAAGAAAAGAGGCAGAAAAGGGTTCAATGCTTACGAAGCAAAAAAAGTAATGAAGGATCGCAACTATTTTGGTTGTATGATGGTGGAGTTTGGAGATGCAGATGCGATGATTTCCGGTTTGGCAAAAAATTATCCGGATACCATACGTCCCGCATTGCAGACAATTGGTACAGAAGACGGCGTAAAGAAAATTGCCGGTATGTATTTAATGCTTACCAAGAAAGGGCCATTGTTCCTTGCAGATACAACGGTAAACTTTAATCCTACAGCAGAAGAACTGGCAGATATAACACTGATGGTAGCAAAAGAAGTCCGCAATTTTAATATCATTCCACGCATTGCCATGCTCAGCTATTCCAATTTTGGCAGCAGCAATTCACTTGAGGCAGCTTTGGTGGCCAAAGCAAGAAAAATAGTAAAGGAAAAAATGCCAACACTGCTGGTTGATGGGGAAATGCAGGCAAGCGTAGCTTTCAATAAGGAATTGATTAAAGAAAATTATCCCTTTAGTGAACTGGCAGATCAGGAGGTAAACACACTCATTTTCCCTAACCTGGCTGCTGGTAATATTGCTTATAACCTGATGAAAGAACTGGAAACTGCCGATGCGGTAGGGCCGATTCTTTTAGGGTTGAAAAAACCGGTACATATCCTGCAACTGGGAAGTACTGTACGCAGTATTTTTAATATGGCCCTGATAGCCGTATTGGATGCACAAATGAAAAGTAAAACACCTACGGAGGAAATTGTAAAACGTTCGCCCTGGTGGAAACGTTTTAAGAAAACAAGCAAGGACATGTAACGAAGTTCAGGGTTCGAAATTTGAGGTTTGAATTTTCTTTACTTTAAAACTTTCTTAAAGTCATAGAAAAGTCTTTCCTTTTAAGAACATCAAACCTTAAACATCAAACTTCTAACGTTTCCTATTTTCGCCGTATTTTACACCCTAAATTTTTACATGACCATTTTCAGCGACATAGGCCGTTACCTTCTGATGATAAAGGGAATGTTCTCCAAACCGGAGAATGCCAAAATGTACTGGAAAGAGTTTATACATCAATGTACAGAAATCGGTTTTGGTTCATTGGGCATTGTTGCAATTATTTCTGTTTTTATCGGTGCCGTTTCCACTATACAAACAGCTTACCAATTGGTAAGTCCGTTGATACCACCTTCCACTATTGCACAGATTGTAAGAGACACGGTAATTCTTGAATTTGCCCCTACCCTTGTTTGTATTGTACTGGCTGGTGTAGCAGGCAGCCGCATTGCCAGTGAACTTGGAAATATGAGGGTAAGCGAACAAATAGATGCACTGGAGATAATGGGTATCAACACCAAAGCCTATTTAATACTTCCTAAAATAGTAGCAGCCTTGCTGATGATTCCATTACTGGTTGTTTTAGCTATGGCATTGGGCATATGGGGTGGCAGATTGGCGGGTACTGCATCCGGAATTCTTTCTGCAAGCACTTTTGATAAAGGCTTACTTGAGTTTTTTGTTCCCTTCAATGTCATCTTCGCCCTTATCAAATCGTATGTATTTTCATTTATCATTGCCAGCATACCGGCATTTTATGGTTACTATGTAAAAGGTGGCGCATTGGAAATTGGCCGTGCCAGTACAAAAGCCGTGGTGGTAACTTGTATTCTAATATTATTTGCAGACTATGTGTTATCAGCGTTACTGCTACCAACCTAACCAGGACAATAAATGATTGAGGTAAAAAATATAAGCAAAAGTTTTGGCGACAAAGTAATCATCCAGGATGTAAGCTGTGTGATGAAAGCGGGGCAATGCAACCTGATAATCGGTGCAAGCGGCAGCGGTAAAACAGTATTGCAGAAATGTATGGTAGGATTATTTGAGCCTGACGGTGGGGAGATATTATACAGCGGTCATAATTTCACTACGATGAAAGGGGAAGAAAAAACGGAAGTCCGTAAAGAGATTGGGATGCTGTTCCAGGGTTCGGCTTTGTTTGACAGCCAGACGGTAGAACAAAATGTTATGTTCCCCCTGAGCATGTTTACAAAAGATTCTCACAAAAAGAAATTGGAACGGGTAAATGAGGTGTTGGCAAGGGTAAATATTGTTGATGCCAACAAAAAATTTCCTTCTGAGTTGAGTGGGGGTATGAAAAAAAGGGTAGCATTGGCCAGAGCTATTGTTTTAAACCCAAAATATCTTTTTTGCGATGAGCCAAACTCCGGTCTTGATCCGCAAACATCACTGGTTATTGACAGATTAATACAGGAGATAACAGTTGAATACAACATCACTACCGTTGTTAATACACACGACATGAACAGTGTGATGGAAATCGGTAACTATATCCTTTATATGTACCAGGGCAATAAAGAATGGGAAGGAACTAATAAAGAAATAATCTTCAGTAAAAATGAGCGGCTGAATGATTTCATATTTGCTTCCGAATTTTTACAGGATGCCAAAGACATGCGGATGCTGGAAGAAACCGGCAAGATCTCAAATGAACGTAATATGGAAGATCTGCTGCATAAAGATGCCCCAACTCTTATTCCCCCGCCGGATGAAGAGTAATAGTACAGTTTGCAAAAGAGTTTAGGCAAACAACCTCCGACAACTTCTAAAACAATCAAATCCCTTACTTTTGCCAAACTTTAAAAGAGCGGTATATGAGCATTCTTGTTAATAAAAATTCCAAGGTTTTAGTACAGGGTTTCACCGGTACAGAAGGTACTTTTCATGCGACCCAGATGATAGAGTACGGAACAAATGTGGTAGGTGGCGTTACTCCCGGTAAAGGCGGCAGCAAACACTTGGATAAACCTGTTTTTAATACGGTAGCTGATTGTGTTAAAGCAACCGATGCCGATGTAAGTATAATATTTGTACCCCCGGCTTTTGCGGCTGATGCCATTATGGAGTCGGCTGATGCCGGTGTAAAACTGGTAGTGTGTATCACCGAAGGTATTCCCATGCAGGATATGGTAAAAGTGAAAAATTATTTACAGGGAAAAAGCACTAGGCTGATAGGCCCTAACTGTCCCGGTATTATCACATCTGGTGAATGTAAAGTGGGCATCATGCCTGGTTTTGTATTCATTCCCGGACGTATTGGTATTGTTTCCAAATCAGGAACATTAACCTACGAAGCTGCTGATCAGGTGGCCAAAGCTGGTTTGGGCGTTTCCACCGCTGTTGGTATTGGCGGCGACCCGATTATCGGCACTCCTACTAAAGAAGCAGTTGAATTATTGATGAACGACCCCGAAACAGATGCCATCGTAATGATTGGTGAAATTGGTGGTGGTATGGAAGCTGAAGCAGCTAACTGGATAAAAGCAACGGGTAATAAAAAACCTGTTGTAGGTTTCATCGCCGGACAAACAGCACCCCCCGGCCGCCGTATGGGACATGCCGGAGCTATCGTAGGCGGGGCAGATGATACTGCTGCTGCTAAAATGAAAATAATGGCCGAGTGTGGCATTCATGTAGTAAGCAGTCCGGCCGATATTGGAAAGAAGATGGCGGAGATAATGAAGAAATAAAACCCCTAACCCCTAGAGGGGAACTTCGAAGTCGCTAAAACTATATAGCATTTTATAAAAGAAAAGACCCTGTTGAAATTTCAACAGGGTCTTTTCTTTAGTACTTGTATTATTCCCCTTTAGGGGGTATTTAATTTGTTTGACGGATAAAACGGGCCAGTTCATCTTTACTGCTGCTGAAAGTGAAAGCATCGTTCACCATATAGTAGTTTTGTTTGTCTACTGTTTTGCGGTAAGCATATTTTGCTATCTCCAGTTTATTGTTTTCAAAACCAAAGAGCAATACCATCTCTTTCGCCTGCTGTGCAGTAAAGTTGTTCTTGTCAATGATTGTTTTAGCAGAAGTCAACCGGTTGTTTTCAAACCATTCCTTACGGATTTGTTCTTTCACCGATTCAAACTCCCGGCCGCTCATCACATTGCCATAGCCATTATCCCAACTGTCACCGCCATTATGGTCATCATACTCATCTTCGTTGTACCATTCATCGTTGCGGTCCATTCTGCGTTCATCCACTAATACTTTACCAAAACGGTTCACTGTAATGTCAAGGTGAAAACCTCTTTTCAGGTAAACAGAACTGTTATAAACAACATCCTGTTTTTTGCCAAAGCCAAAACCATTTCCGTTTCCATTTTTTCTTCTGCCCTTGAAAATTTTTACTGTGTGGTAACCTTCATTCAGGTTGCTTATGGTAATGCTGTTGTCCTGCATGTTAAACCTTCGGCCATCCACTTCAATTTTCAAATCGGAATTATTGCTGGTGGTAGATATACTCAGGCGGCTGCCATCGTAAGCCAGCAAGGAAAGAGAGAATAGTGAGCTAAATAAAAGGGTAGAAATTTTTTTCATGGTTCTAAATTTAATTGTTTTCAAAACTTGTTTGCATACAGGTAAATTCCAAACCCATGCCATCATGCCAAAAAACGATTCAACGAAATGTTAAAGGAATAAACTGCAGAATATGCGATAATGCAGGATTATGCAGGAGTGCTTATTGGTACAGCATTTCATCGTACAGGTTTTTCTGTTCTAAAAAAATATTAAATACAAAAAAATTACCAGGCGGCATTACTACTATCAGCTTAGTTGCAATCCGAAAGGTTGGGATTTTTCTTTCTTTCAGTGAAAGAAAGAAAAATACTCACCATTCATCGTTCTGTAATTCTACTCAGCTTGTCGAAGTATCAGCATTTTGAAATACTCACAGCAAAATCAAAATTTATCGTCTGCCAGAATACCTCACCCAATAAGATTCAATTATATCGGGAATACTGCCATCCTCTCCTTAAGGAGAGGGAATCGGAGTTTAAGTTATTCAGAGTAGTAATAGGGTGAGGTCTTGTATTAATCTCTGCAAATTTGTGTTAATCTGTGGCCCAACTATCTTTTGCCGCAGGCAACAAATATGTATTTAATAATTGTATTCATTTGTGTTATTCGTGTAATTCGTGGCCAACCTTTCTTCCCCTTTTATGAAATCCCACCATCTCCGGCATCTTATTCGCAGCTAAAAGCATAGAATTATCGTCAGAAACAATTTAATTACCTTGTACTAAATTTTCTCAGCATGAAGTTGCCCATTATTAAACCTTTTCTATTTATCCTGATTATATCCAGTTTATTCAGCATGAGTGCCAATAGCCAGACCCCGATAAAGAATTATGAAGCTGCCTGGAAAAAGGTGGAAGCGTTCACCGAAAAAGGCCTTCCAAAATCAGCCCTTGAAGAGGTAAAGAAGATATACACCCTTGCGAAAAACGAAAAGCAGGATGCCCAGGTTATCAAAGCATTGGTATACATGACCAGCCTGCAAAGTGAAAACCGGGAAGATAACCAGGTATTTTCTATCAGTGAAGTGGAAAAAGAAATAACCACTTCTAAAGAGCCTGTTAGTTCCATACTAAAAAGCTTGTCAGCAGAAATGTACTGGAATTATTACCAGAACAACCGCTGGAAATTATACAACCGTACCGCCACTGATAAATTTGTAAAGACAGATATCGCCACCTGGACAGCCGAAGATTTTCATAAAAAAATAAGTGATTTATACCTGCAATCTATTAAAGAAGAAAAATTATTGCAGCAAAGCAAACTGGAACCGTTCGAAGCCATTATTATAAAAGGCAATGTCCGTCATCTCCGCCCTACCTTGTATGATTTATTATCACACCGTGCCATCAGCTATTTTGAAAACGATGAACGGGATATTAAAAAACCGGCTTACGCCTTTGAAATTGACCAGGCGTCCGCTTTTGACCCTGCCACTGATTTTATCACAAGAAAATTCACAACCAAAGACTCTTTATCGCTTCAGCATAAAGCATTATTGATTTATCAAAAACTGATTGCCTTTCATCTGAACGATATCAAACCCGATGCACTTATTGATGCCGATATTCAACGAATCGAATTTGTAAAGGATAAATCTACACATGCAGATAAAGATCAACTTTACTTTAATGCCATCAACCATATTGCCCGTCAATATGAAAATACACCGGCTGCTTCACAGGCATGGTACCTGGTAGCTGCTTATTATGACGAAAAAGCAAACAGCTACAAACCGGGTGGTGACACGACGCAGCGATATGCAAGAATAAAAGCCAAAGAGATACTCGAAAAAGTACTACAACAAAAAGATTCATCAGAAGGAAAAATAAATGCTTACAACCTGTTGAATCAAATCAACAGCAAATCATTACAGTTTAGTGTAGAGAAAGTAAATGTGCCCGACCAGCCTTTCAGGGCTTTGGTAAAATACAAGAATATCAATACGCTTTATTTACGCCTTATTAAAGCTGATGCAAAACTAAAAGAGTTATTGGCTAACCAGTATGATGAAAAGTACTGGCCCGCTATCATTGCTGCTACTCCTGTAAAAAGCTGGCAGCAAACATTACCTGCGACCAACGATTTGCAACAACACAGCACTGAAATAAAAGTAGATGGCTTACCCATTGGTGAATATGTTTTAGTTGCTTCTTCTGAGGATAAACTCAATGGTAAAAAAACAATTATCGGTGCACGGTTTTTATATGTATCCGCTATCAGCTATGTAAATAATAGCGATGATTATTTTGTATTAAACCGTGACAATGGCCAACCACTGGCCAATGCCAATGTAGAAGTATGGGAACAGAAATATGATTACAAAGATTCCAAATACATAAAAGAAAAAGGAGTTACTTATAAAACCGATGCCAATGGTTTCTTTAAATGGGCGAAGAAAACAGCGAAAACGAATAACCAGTACACCAATTATTCTTACCTGCTGAATATTACGTATAACGGCGACAAACTTTTTATGAATGATTATGTGTACGATTATTACAATAACAACAATACTCCGGAACAACCAAAAGATATTACTTCCGTTTTCCTGTTTACTGACCGTAGTATCTACCGCCCCGGGCAAACTTTATTTTTCAAAGGCATAGTGCTGACCAGTAATAACAAAGAAAAAACAGGTGCGGTAAAAGGCAATTATACCACCACCGTTATACTTCGTGATGCAAATTATAAAGATGTTGACACCATTAAAGTAACCACCAATGAGTTTGGTTCATTCAATGGAAAATTTCAGTTACCTCAATCGGGCATGAACGGTCTTTTCAGCCTGTACACAAAAAAAGATGCAGGCAATGCAAGCTTCCGGGTGGAAGAATATAAACGACCCAAATTTTATGTGGACTATGAACCCATTAAAGGAACGTATAAAGTAAATGACAAAATAAAAGTAACCGGTATTGCCAAAGCCTATGCAGGTAATAATATTGATGGAGCAATGGTGAAATACCGCATTGTTCGCCAGCCACGGTATATTTATTCCTGGATGTTCTGGCGTTGGTGGCAGCCACCGGCAGAAGAAATGGAAATTGCTAATGGCGAAGTAAAAACTAATAAGGACGGAAAGTTTATAATAGAGTTTACCGCCATTCCTGATTTGAAGATTGAAAAGAAATTTGAACCAGTATTTGATTACACGGTGTATGCTGATGTAACCGACATCAACGGTGAAACAAGAAGCGGGGAGAAAATGGTTTCAGTAAGTTATAAATCATTGATGCTGGCAAGCACTATCCCAGCATCATTACCCGCTGATAGCTTAAAATCACTTTATATCCGCACCGAAAATATGAATGGTGAATATGAACCTGCCAAAGTAAAAGTTACTATCACCAAACTGAAAGAAGAAAAACGTCTTATCCGTGACCGTTATTGGGAAAGACCCGACCAGTTCACCATGAGCAAGGAAGAGTACATTAAAAACTTCCCTTATGATGAATATGATAATGAAAGTGATTTTAAGAGCTGGGAAAAGGGAGCGGAAGTGTTTAGTCTGACAGATTCTGCAACAGAGAATTCAAAATTCAAAATTCAAAATTCAAAATTTGCACCTGGCTTCTATGTGATTCAAATGGAAACAAAAGATAAGAACGGCGAAATAGTAAAAGACATTAAATACATAGAACTACTTGATGAAAAAAGCAATCAACTGAACCGTCCTGATTATTTATGGACTGGTGTTACAAAGACAACTGTTGAGCCCGGGGAAACAGCCAAAGTAGAACTGGGCACCGCAGCCGATAATCTATTTGTAGTACACCAGGTTGATAAAGAAACGAACAACAGCCAACAAACAACAGCCAACTATTCCTTTCTTACTATTAATAAAGAAAAGAAAACCTTCTCCTTTAACGCAAACGAAGCTGACCGTGGCGGCTATGGCGTTGGTTGGATGTTTATCAAGCACAATCGTTTTTACCAGTTGAACCAAACGATAAGTATTCCATGGACAAATAAAGAACTCACTGTTGAATATGCCACTTACCGTGACAAAACATTGCCCGGTAGTGAAGAAAAATGGAAATTGAAAATAAGCGGTTATAAAAACGAGAAAGTAGCAGCCGAAATGCTGGCCAGTATGTATGATGCATCGCTGGACCAGTTTTATGCACATAGCTGGAGCAGGCCCTATATCTGGCCATCATATTACAATGGCCGCAGTTGGAATGGTTCGGTAAATTTTTTGAAAGTTGAATCAACACAAAAATATGTAGCTGAACAGGAAGGAAAGTTTGTTGATAAGAGGTATGACATCTTATTAAGTTCAACAAATGATATATATACTGATGATTTCGGAAGAAGATATAAAACAGTTAATCAAGCAGGCATGAAAGATGATATGGTTTTTCATGCCCCCGCTGCGTCAGAAGAACAAAAGGTTCTTGGGCAAGAAGTTGTTGTAGCAGCAACCAGGAACCCTAAAAGGGAAAATGCTGATAAAAAAATGGATGGAAATGATGATGAACTTGATAAAGAGCAATCCCAGCAATCAGGTGATGTAAAAATCCGTAAAAACTTCAACGAAACAGCTTTCTTCTTTCCTGATTTAAAAACAGATAGCAGCGGTGCAATAGAATTTTCTTTTACCATGCCCGAAGCATTGACCAAATGGAAATTCATGGCATTGGCACATACCAAAGAAGCAGCTTTTGGCAGCAGTACCAAAGAAATCGTTACACAAAAAGAACTGATGGTGCAGCCGAATGCCCCACGGTTTTTACGGGAAGGTGATAAAATGGAATTCAGTTCCAAAATTGTAAACCTTACTGATAAAGAGCTGACAGGTACTGCGGAGTTTCAATTATTCGATGCCGAAACTAATGAGCCAGTGGATGGTCGTTTTAAAAGTGTAGTGCCTAATCAATACTTCACCGTAGCTGCCGGACAAAGTGAAGCAGTTAAGTTTCCGATTGAAGTGCCGTACCAGTTTAATAAAGCATTGGTATGGAGAATTGTTGCCAAGTCTGGTAACTACAGCGATGGTGAAGAAAATATGTTGGCGGTGCTTACCAACCGTATGCTGGTAACAGAAACAATGCCTTTGCCGATGAGGGGAACAGGCTCTAAGAATTTCACCTTTGAGAAATTATTGAACAGCGGCAAGAGTGAATCATTGCAAAACCATGCGTTGACATTGGAATACACTTCCAACCCCGCCTGGTATGCAGTGCAAGCCC
Organism: Chitinophagaceae bacterium; assembly: GCA_031374245.1. Taxonomy (GTDB): domain Bacteria; phylum Bacteroidota; class Bacteroidia; order Chitinophagales; family Chitinophagaceae; genus JJ008. The sequence goes on from JANMFO010000438.1 coordinate 13,880, forward strand.
TGCCCTACCTGATGGAATATCCCTACGAATGTGCAGAGCAAACATGGAACAGGTATTATGCCAATTCATTAGCTACTTTTATTTCCAATTCCTCCCCCCGCATCAAACAGGTATTTGAACAATGGAAAATTAAAGATACTGCTGCTCTCATGAGTAACCTGCAAAAAAACCAGGAACTGAAAGCTGTATTGCTGGAAGAAACACCGTGGGTATTGCAGGCAAAAAATGAAGCGGAACAAAAAAGAAATATTGCCTTGTTGTTTGATATGATGAAGATGAGTGAGCAGTTGAATAGTGCTTACGATAAACTGAAACAAATGCAAAGCAGCAATGGTGGCTTTGTATGGTTTACCGGCGGACCAGATGACCGTTATATCACTCAATACATTACTACCGGTATAGGGCACCTGAAAAAGTTAAAAGGCATTGCTGCCGGACAAGATGTGAAACTAAAAGCCATTTTAGCAACCGCTATTCCTTACCTGGATAAAAAGATAAAAGAAGACTATGATTATCTGATCAAAAACAAAGTAAGCTTGAAGTCGCAGAATATTGGTTACACACAAGTACAGTATTTATATATGCGGAGTTTCTTCCCCGAGTATAAGATTGATGCTGCTATCCAGACCCCTTACAATTATTATTACAAACAGGCACAGCAGTATTGGGTAAAACAAAGCAAGTATATGCAGGGCATGACAGCATTGGCACTCAATAGAACAGGCGATACAAAAACACCGGTAGAGATTTTAAAATCACTGAAAGAAACATCAATTACTAATGAAGAATTAGGTATGTATTGGAAAGACCAACGTAATGGCTGGTTCTGGTACGAAGCTCCGATAGAAACACATTCGTTATTGATTGAAACTTTCCAGGAAGTAGGTAAAGACATAAAAACAGTAGATGATTTAAGAACATGGTTATTGAAAAACAAACAGACCAATAACTGGAAAACAACAAAAGCCACCGCTGAAGCTTGTTATGCTTTGCTATTGCAAGGAACGGAGTGGCTGAGCAGCGAACCAGTTGTTGAAATCAAGCTGGGTAATACCACTATCAAATCAACCGATGCAGGACAGGAAGCTGGAACAGGTTACTTCAAAAAAATAATTGAAGGAACGAAGATTATGCCGCAGATGGGAAATATTTCAGTTACTGTTTCTTCGCCCAACAATAATGTAAGTGCCAGTTGGGGAGGCGTTTACTGGCAGTATTTTGAAGATTTAGATAAAATAACTACAGCCACTACCCCACTCAAGTTGTCGAAGAAATTATTTGTAGAAAAGAATACAGACCGTGGCCCGGTTATTACCCCGGTGAATGATGGTGATGCGATAAAGATCGGTGACAAAATAAAAGTAAGAGTAGAACTCCGTGTTGATAGAGATATGGAATATGTCCACATGAAAGACATGAGGGCTTCAGCTCTTGAACCTGTGAATGTATTAAGCAGTTATAAATGGCAGGGAGGTCTTGGCTATTACGAAAGTACCAAAGATGTCAGTACCAATTTCTTTTTCAGCTACCTGAGAAAAGGAACCTATGTGTTTGAATACACTTTGTTTGCTACACATACGGGTAATTTCAGTAATGGCATCACCACGATACAGTGTATGTATGCACCAGAGTTTACAAGTCATAGTGAAGGAGTTCGCATCAACGTAGAATAAAAGAATGCGAAATATTAAACTCTTAATGTTCAATTAACATCGGGTTCTCCGGATTGAACATTAAGAGTTGAGCATTGAATATTGAACATTACATTTGCTTATGCAGATTGACTATCTCATTATTGGCCAGGGTATCTCAGGCACATGGCTTAGTTACTACTTAGAAAAAGAAGGAAAAAGTTTCCTAGTTATAGATAACAATTTCAAAGATTCTCCTTCAAGGATTGCCGCTGGTATTATCAATCCCGTTACCGGCCGCAGGCATGTGGAAGTTTGGATGGCTCAGGACATACTTCCTTTTGCATGGAATGCTTATAAACAAATTGGAAAAGAGTTAGACATCACTGCTATTTCGCAGAAAAATATCATTGATTTTTTCCCCAGTCCGCAAATGCGGCAAAGTTTTATGCAGCGGGTAGATGAAAAAGCAGATTATGTTTCTGCTTATGCTGAACAAAATCATTTTCTTAATCAATTCAATTACGAATTTGGCTGTGGCGAAATAAAACCAGTTTTCATTGCTCATCTTGAAACATTGATACCAACCTGGAGAAGCCACCTCAGCAGCAAAGGAAAATTAGTAGAAGAAGAGTTTGATATAAAGCAGATGCAAGTATTCGCAGATAAAATTCAGTACAAAGAAATCACATCAGGTAAAATCATTTTCTGTGATGGTAACAGCAGTGCCACTAACCCTTATTTCAACTTACTGCCTTTTGCCCCGAACAAAGGCGAAGTGCTGATTGCAGAAATCCCTGATTTACCGCCAACTAATATTTATAAAAAAGGAATGATGCTGGTACCGCTTGCCACTGCAGGTTTATGGTGGGTAGGCTCAAGCTATGCATGGGAGTTTGACAATCCAAACTCAACGGCTGAATTCAGGGAAAAAACAGAACAGCTTTTGAAAAGCTGGTTAAAAGTACCTTTCAAGATAGCAGCACATTTGTCAGGTGTTCGCCCCGCCACTCTGGAGCGAAGACCTTTTGTTGGTTTTCATCCCCAGCATCCAAGCATTGGCATCCTTAATGGTATGGGCACCAAAGGCTGTTCATTGGCCCCTTACTTTGCTCATCAGTTGGCGCAATGTCTTTGTTACGGTAAAACACTTAATCCTGAAGCCGATATTAAACGTTTTCAGAAAATACTTACCCGAAAACTTTCCTGAGATAATCTAATTGTTATTTTAGCCAATAATAAATTATTCCGGTTGTAGTGATGCTTTAGCTCTTCGACAAGTTCAGAGTTCAATAACATTCATGCAGTACAAGAGTGCCCTTCGTTTCCTCAGGTTAAACTTGCAAGGGACGATGATAGTCCAAAGGACTCCTTCGGAGTAGCACTGTAGCCGGTTCACAAAAAACCATTATAATAAATATTTTTTCAATCAACCACTATTACTATGAGCCAATCCAATGAGTCTGTTTATTCTATTCCTGCCAGTTTTAGACGGCTTGAAAATATGCATGTTGTCTTTTGGCTATTAAAAGATATCAGCTGGTGTATGATTTGGAAGCCATTGGGCATTGCCATGATTATTCCTACGTTATCTATTGCCATTTGGATAGCCTGGAAAAACCGGCAAATAAAATCGGAACTGGCACATAACCTCGCCATTGTTTTCTGGATTGCTGCCAATGCCTATTGGATGATAAGTGAATTTCTTGCCTTTGATGAAATGCTGGTATGGAAAGATTTTACAGGTAAACATCTGTCGCTTATTCCATTTGTTACCGGCGCATTAATATTGTTGTATTACTATGCTGTGCAACGTCCAAGAGAAATAAAGTTGAGCAGAACTACTACGATGTAATGATGATGGGTTGTTTTTTCCTGGTCGTTAACATATAACGGCGGATGCAATAGATGATGGCAAGGGTAATCATGGTACGGATATTAAGTGGTTTTCAAAAAAAGGGTTCAGCTTGGTTCTTTAAATATAATATATCATTCTTCAATTTGCAAGCTGCTGCCTTTTAATATACATTTTACCTGCTTGTAAGCAATGGTTATTAGGTAATTACACTGAGGAATTGCAGTTTGCCAATCGTCCCTGCCTCGTTATCTTTGCCGCCGGTTGAAGGGGAGTTATTTAGCCAGCGATAGTACTACTATAATCGTCTGTTGCGTCGCTCCGTTCAGGGGTTCTGTTCGCTATTCAACAAATGCGTCTCAGCTTACCCAGAACAATGCGAAGAGTTACTCACTTCATTGTCCGATAATATATTCACCAAATAATCACACCCCTTTAGGGGATGGGGGCATAAATTATGTACAGAACTCATACTTGTGGCGAATTAAGATTAGCAAACAAAGGAACAGAAGTTACCCTTGCCGGTTGGGTGCAAACCGTTAGAAAACTCGGTACTGCTATTACTTTCATTGATCTGCGTGACCGCTATGGCATTACTCAATTATTAATTGGTGAAGGCCTTACCAAACAACTGGATGAAAATCCATTGGGCCGTGAGTTTGTATTGCAAGCAACCGGAACAGTGAATGAACGCAGTAATAAAAATGCCAACATCCCCACCGGTGATATTGAAATTGTTGTTACCTCTTTTAAAATATTAAATAAATCAGCCGTACCACCATTCACCATACAAGATGATACAGATGGTGGTGATGACCTGCGGATGAAATACCGCTTCATGGATTTGCGTCGCAATGCGGTAAAGAAAAACCTGGAGCTGCGCTATGCCGTAAACCGTGCTGCCAGAAATTATTTGCACCAGAATAATTTCATGGATATTGAAACG
>JANMFO010000032.1:0-4316 GCA_031374245.1 Chitinophagaceae bacterium
GGAGGGATATTCAATGCGTTGGCAATATCTTTCAAAGTAAGTGTTGCATAGAGATAAGATTTTTCCTTTTGTATATAATCCTCCAGCTCCTTTAGCAATAATATGGTGTCCTGGTCCGGCTCTTTTGTTCTTTCAGGAGTATTACTGATAGTTAATTGTTCGGCCTGTATAACCGGGGTGCCGGGTAGCAGGGTTTCTTCTTCTTCTGTAACAGCATACAGAAATTGGGCATGAAAAACAGAAAAATAAAACATCACATTTACAAGCAAAAACACAAAGACAAAAACCAGTATACTGAAAAAAGGTGTTACATAAGAAGAGAACGCTGTATTTTCAGAAAGAAACTGAACAATATCCGATAGCAAAACCAGCAGGTAAATGCCAAACAACCATCTTAAATAGTTCAATTTTTGAATTTCGTTTACTGACCTTGTTTGCTGCGTAATATTAATAAAATCAGCGATTAATTTCCCTCCCGGAATAAAGTATCCAATGGTAATGAAGAAGTACAAAAAGTAAACAAATAAAAAATTAACAGGAACATTGCTGATGATGAAAAATAATGATATAGTCAACGGTATCCGATGTATCCAGTTGCGGTTCAGGTATTTTTTTTCATACAATAATTCTTTTATATAGCAATAAAAAAGGGGGGCATATACAAACCCATATAGAATATTAATTCTTTGCAGGACCTGAGGGTAAAACCCATTTTGAGAAAAAATCAAGCCTAGCATCTGAATACAAAGGAGTAAAAAGAATATTAACGGGTACCGGTTGGTTTTCTGTATCAACCCTTTCCATATAAGAAAGAATATAAGGTATGTCAGGCATTGTATAGCTATTATTATTTGAGGAATATTGCTCATAGTAACCAGCATAACCCTTTTTAGCTTTACAAACGCAAAAAATGCTGAATGTATGCAAGGGAAAATTTTGCAGAAAACAGAAAAATTAAACTTGAAGTTTTAATAGTCAAGAGTGTGTAAATCTTATAAGGGGTTCTGATTTACGTTTTAAAAGATCAGAACTTCTTTTTTTGGTACTGTTTCATGAATCAGAACCTCCTGCAAATGTTTCCATCTTTACTTTGTTTAAAACAAAAAAGAATGAAACAACTGAATCACCGCATTTTCCTGATTTGGCTGGCAATGTTATTGCAGGCTTCATATGTACTTTCACAGGAAACTGTGTTTACCGCTTCACCGGGGGCATTCCGTTGCAAGGATGGTATTATTTACTTTACTGATCCCGTATTATCAGATAAAAATAAGATTTACCTCGTCGAATACCAAACCGGTAAACGGGTTTTGCTTGAAAGAGGACAAATAGCGACCAGCTTTATAAACCAGCCACTGGGATTTTCGTTGGAACAACTGGGAACTGACTGGGTGCTTACGAGAATCAAAGGAAAACGGGTGGAAAAAGTAATGAAAGTTCCTTTTAAGGAAAAAGCGATCTATTTTAAAAGCGGAAACATTCATTTGTTTGGAAAGCTGGTTGTTCCTGAAGGCAATGGCAAGTTCCCGGTGGTTATTATTGCGCATGGTTCAGATAATGAGTCAGCCGTGGATACATATTTTGAACCCTATATGTTTGCATCGCAGGGCATCGCTTGTTTTGTATACGACAAAAGAGGTACCGGTAAATCCGAAGGTCAGGCGATATTATCATTTCAACTATTATCAGACGATATGGTTGCTGCAATTAGCCAGCTTCATACCTTTCAGAGCGTTGACACAAACAATATTGGATTATCCGGTTACAGCCAGGGCGGTTGGATTGCTCCACTGGCGGCATTAAAATCAGCCCAGGTAAAATTTGCCGTTATTAATTATGGTATGGCCATGTCAGTGGCAGATGAAGACCAATATGAGGCACCTTTAAAGCTTGCGGATAAGGGAATTAAAGAATCTGCAATTACTGAATTTAAAGAATTAAACAACACTATTCATCGTATTGTAAAAAATGACTTTCAGACAGGATGGGTGGATACGTTAAAAGTTGTTTACAATAAATATGCGGGAAGACCATGGATGGATAGCTTAAAGAAAACTCTTACCTGGGCAGGTTCTTTAGCAAATATGGGTTGGGAACAAGCGGCTAAATATGCACCTGATTTAATGCGAACACTCGACCCCTTTTATGATCCCGTCACCACACTCAGTAAATTGAATATTCCTATGCTTTGGCTGGTAGGTGATGCTGACATTGAAGCCCCGCCGCAAATAACTATTAAACTGATCAATAAAATGATTCAGGAAGGCAAAAAACCTTTTGAGTTGAAAATGTACAGGAATGCAGATCATGGCCTTTTATTATTTACAAAAGCAGGTACAGGTGCAAAGAGAGTATATACAGATTATGCACCGGGCTATTTTATTGATGTTGTAAGATGGATAAAAAAACAAATAAGAAAGTAGTAAAAGCTACAGTTTATAGTATAGTTTATCCGGCATGTTGTTTTTTGGAGAGACACTCTGTTATCCTTAGATTGTCCGCCGAATAGTTTTTAATAATAAATAAAAGTTGAATGGTTGTCCATCGTCCCGACCCTTGGTACGGGATAAATATTGCAACGATAGATTGAAAACATATTTCCAGCCTCGTTGAGGCTGATGCTTCGTTGCAAACGAAGCATAACCATTCAGCATTTTTTTATTTTTGGAACTCTACGGACAACCGAGAAGAAGAAAGAATGTCCTATTGCATTTTTCCAGGCAACCATCACCATTTATATTCCGTTAAAAGATAAACACAGCTGTTAAGTGTACAAAAAATATTTAATCAACGTTTAACTATTCTATTATGAAACTCATCAATAGGTTCCTGGCTATTTGCTTTATAGTAACTGTTATTATTTCCTGTGGAAAAGATGATCCCATTGCACCAGATCCCAATGTTACATTTAAGGTAACATTAACCGGCGCAGCTGAATCCACGCCTAATACTTCAACTGCAACGGGAACAGCAACACTCGTATTTAATACTACCACAAAGATATTTACAGTTACAGTATCACATAATGTAACCACACCTACAGGTGCTCATATACATAAGGGCGCAGTTGGAGTAGCCGGAGCGGTTATTTTCGGGTTTACAGTTCCGGCATCACCGATATCTTATACCAGTGCTGCATTGGATGCAACACAGGAAGCTGATCTTAATGCGAATCTTTATTATGTAAATGTACATAGCGCAGCACCTTATACGGCAGGTGAAATAAGAGGACAGCTCATTAAACAATAAACATTATTATTTCCAAGGCGAGTGACTGAAGGTCTCGCCATAGGCGAGATGCTTTGGTGCTGTGGCACTCGCCGCACTTGCGGAGATGCAATAGAAAATAAAGCCGGGTCCACGCCACACATAATTTGTCCCGCCAGCGGGATGTCAGGGCTGTGAGACACGGCTTCGAAACTATAAAGTTGGAAGACTCGGCAGGGAAGAAAATATTTTTTATTAGCAGATAAAACTAAGGCGTTACTAATATTATCGGCAAAGAAGTGAATCTTCTGAATCCCTTGTCGGCGGTTATTAAAGTATATCCTTCTGCTAATGCTGTAGCAGCAATAACTGCATCGGGTAGCTTTACCTTAAACTCCTGCTTTAATAAAATAGCCTGGCTCTTAATAGAATTAGTGAGTGGGATGATAGTACAAAAATCAATAGCTGATTGACGGATGCCCAATTCCTTTTTGCTTAATCCCGGTACCCCTAATATTTCTATTTCTGTTATTACGGACAGGTAGCAATCTTCTTCAAAATAAGGCATTACTGATTCAAGACCCTTTAGTGCATACACCAGTATGTTGGTGTCAAGCAGGTAACTACTTCCATTCATTCCTTGCTTTTTTCTGATAGGTTAACCCGTCTTCAATATTGGGAAGTTTGCCAAAGAAAGATTTTACACCGGCTTTTTTGGTTGTTCTTTTAGTCCTTGCTTTACGAAGAATGGCCCTTACTTCGTCTGTGCTGGTATTTTTCTTTATTACAAGTACCATAGAAATTTGCTTTGTATAAAATTAAGAAAAAATATTCACAGTACTAACTTCTCAATTGGGGTACAATTTGTACCCACCTTTTGGTTTTGTAGCACTCGCCGCATAACGGAGTTGTATTACAGAATAACCCCGTTATCCTTAGTTTGTCCGAAAAAGGCTGCTTACTAATAAATAAAAAGTTGAAGGGTTTTCCATCGTCCCGACCCTTGGTACGGGATAAATATTGCAACGATGGACTGAAAATATATTTACAGCCTCATTGAGGCTGATGGTCAGTTGCAAACTAACCACAACCATTCAGCATTTTTTATT
>JANMFO010000041.1:0-10494 GCA_031374245.1 Chitinophagaceae bacterium
TTCAAAGGACGTAGAAACAACTAATGAATCAAAAGGTATACGGTGACCATTTTTCGTTAATTCTGCATCTGTAATTCTTGCAGTTCCCAAAAAGTTTTCAATCGAATTACTGGTGAAATTGAAATTTAATTTTCCCTTGAACCCAATACTGTCTTTGGTGAGTTTCAGATTTTTCAGGTTGGCATTTGCAATGTCAGCTACAAGGTTGAAGCGGGGAGTTTTGCCATTAAAATCAATGACCCCATTCAAATCAAGGTCTGCATTATCATCCCGGATAGAAGCAAGGCCTTCAAACAATCTTTTATCAAGCCGGCCTTTTACCGTAATATTTTTATACCGGTAATTATTATAATCAGCAAAACGTATGGTGCCATCAATCAATGTGTTTCTTGTTTTTTCACTGAAACCTCTTCCTTTTAATGTGCCGGTTAATGATACTGCACCAAGAGTTTTATCATCCAGAAATTCTCCTAACCGAAAATTATCTGTTGCAATACTGCCGGAGTAAACAGGATCCTGTCCACGGGGCAGCTTCATATTTAAGTCGCTTGTAATGCTGCCCAGATTAGTTTGAATAGTACCGAAGGTTACAAAGTCACGGATAAAACCGGTGAAGCTGCCTTTGAAATTTACATATTGAATTTTTCTAAGATCGGGGTTTGTTACTTTACGAATAGCAGGAACAAATGCAACAGCATCTGCATAAGTTGTTCTGAAATCATTCGCCTTAAAGTCTATAAAGGTTTCATTAATATCAGGCAAACCTGTCAATGTAATGTCGCCATTTAATAAAGTGTTATTGCCTGCCTGTATCAGCATTTCTCTGCCAACAAGATCATCTACCGTTCCTCTTACTTTTCCTTTCAGGCTTATTTTCTTATTCCATGTTTTCATGGCCGGGGCAAAAAAGGCAATATCATCACTGTCAATATAGGAGCTGTCAAAATTAGCAGTCATTTTTACTTTATGAATAAAATCTCCCATGTCGCTCATATCATTATACGACATCATAAAGGAATTGCGAAGAGTGCTTCTATTGGTAACCAGTTCCATATTGGAAAACATCATTGCCTGCGGTGTCATCTTTACATCCGCAGTAAGGTTTTGAAGTTCAAGCCCACTTCTTTCTTTGGCCGTAAGATTTAGTTTTGAGTAAATAGTATCGCCGATAAAACTGGCATTGCTTAAATCACCATTTATTTCAGTAAATAAAATATGCTGGCCATCAAACCAGGCATAAGTATCACGATTAGTTTCCTTATCTGTTTTAAAGGTGCCATTAATGATTTTAAGATTTCCAATCTTGAAAACAGTCTGACCGCTGGATGAAGCAGCATTTGTCGATTCATTATTGTTATTAGTGGCAAGCGAATCCTCTGGCTTTAATTTGCTGTAATTGCGAATAGCAAATACAGGGTCTTTTATAATAAGTGAGTTTATTTCATATTTATTCCCCGATAGATTAAGGTCCTTAGCATCTAAATTCAAAGTGCCTATCTGCACATTCATATCTTCTCCCAGCCAGGCGTCTTTTTTTATAAAGGTTACATTCTTAAGTTCTACTTGTTTAAGACTAAACTGAATTCCTGCTTTCTTTTTTTTGCCTGTTGAAGGGGATGAGAAATAGTCGAAGATGAATTGCTGCCGCCATACAGAATCAGTACGTTGAAATTTAACGATAGCATTTTCCAAACCGATGTATTTCAGTTCAGCTTGCTTTTTAAAAAAGAACCAGTCGGTTATCCGCACTTTTAAATCACCGGCAAATAGAAGGGTATCACCTTTACGGTCTTCAATCAGTATCCCTTCCAGGTGCATTTTATTAAAGAGGGAAAAATCGACATGTTTGATAGTGATTTTGGTCTGTAAATCCTTAGACAGCCGTTTGGTAACCTGTTTCGTTATCCAGTTTTGGCCAAAGGGGGTTTGGATGAAAATATACACTGCCGCAACCAGGAAGAGCAGTGAAAGGAAAAACCAGAGTAATATTTTCTTAAATCGCTTCAGGATCAGCTATTTAGTTGTAAAAATAGGCATTCGGCTGCTTAGGGCAAATTCAATACCAATAATAAGGACAAATTCGGGTCTTTGAAGGAAGAATGGCGGTATGCCAGGAATGCTCCCGATTTTAGAGAGGAAAAGGCTGTCCGAAGAATTTAAGTCAATCTTCTTAACAAAGATTTTACTTGAGTAAATAAGAAACTACTCTTTGTTACGGGTGTCTATTATAATCTTTTTCCGGTTGAGGAATTTGCCAATAGAAATACCAAAAACACGGTGCTTGATTTGCGGGCCGCCATCAAAATTATTGATACTGGCAAGGCCATATGTGTATTGGGCAAAAATGATTAAGCCATTGTTGGCTTCATAGCCTAATTGTAATAGTCCGTTAGCTGAGAAATGGCCATAATCGCCATAACTGAATTTCATTTTACGGTCTACAGAACCACTGGTAAGCAGGTTGTATTTTTCATTCCCAATTAACTGAAAATCTAATGAAGGCCCGGCTTTAATGAAAAAATGATTGGGGTTCGTATTAAAATCATATTGCAATAAAGCAGCCAGCTCAAAAGTATGTATAGATGTGTTGTTGTCTTTTGCATTTACATCAGGCAATGCATTGAATTTATTGTAGGTAACCTTATAGCCTTTCATACTATAAAAAGCAGCCGGGGCAAAAAATAATTTATTTTCAAAAGGAACTTTCATTCCTATTCCTGCCTGGAAACCAATCTTCATCTCAGTTTCCTGTTTGGTGCCGCCAATTGTATAATTGGCAGTAGTAGCTTGCGGGCCTGCGAAAATGTTGAATTGAACCTGGCTGCTGGCACATAATGCAATCAGTAGTGTAGTTACGGTCAGAGATATAAATTTCATGTGCTGATTTATCAGTTAAAAAATAAAGCTTGCTTTTCAGAGGTAATAACCATTTTCCGCAACGGAACTGGCTGGATACGATTTGGAAGTGGCGAAAATAGAAATTTAATCCGGTAAAGCAATTAGGAGTTACAAAATCATGATTAAAACTTTTTTGCCGGGTCTTTTAGTTCAGCAGTTTTATTGTATTGGTGAGAATCTCCTTTTGTAATAGATAGGTTTTTCCAATTCTGGTTTTTGATGATTTTAGCGATGAATATTATTTGTCCGATGTGATAAGGATAATGCGCCATTTGCCGGTTGATAGCATCAATAACAGTAAGCGGCTCTTTTCGGATCGTAATAATTTGTTTGAGTTCTTTTTTTGTTAATGGTTCAATGGCATTTAAAAAACAAGCCCATCCTTTTTCCCATAGTTCAATAAAATGCTGTTTGCTGTAATCATGTATTTCAAATTCATCATCCCGTTGCCGCCATTCTTTTTCTCCATCTTCCGTTAAAAAGTTGGTCCAGCGGCTGAGCATATTGCCGGCCATATGCTGTATAATAATAGCAATACTGTTGGATTCATCATTAGGTTTATAATGAAAATCCCAATCATTTAATTGTTCAAATGTTTTATCGCCTAAATCTTTATAGTATTTTAATCTGCGAATGGCAGAGTCAAGAAATTCTTTTCCAATAGAGGACATAATTATTAGCTATTATTTTTTAATTCTAAATAGTTTCTACCATCCTTCCGCTCCATCATCACCCCGGTTATCTGCTACCGCTTCAAATTTTCCATTCGGTAAAACTTTTATTGTTTCTGTCCGGCCGATAGCTCCCCGCTCTTTCAATGTATATCCCATTTTTTGTAAGGCTTCACGGACAGGTTGGGGAAATCCTTTCTCAATCATCAATTCATCCGGCAGCCATTGATGATGAAATTTGGGTTTGTATACGGCATCTTCCGTACTCATATTAAACTCCAGCATATTCACCAATGTTTGAAAAACCTGTGTAGGAATAGTGGTACCGCCGGGTGTCCCAATCACGATATAAGGTTTGTTGTTTTTCAAGACAAGGGTGGGAGTCATCGAACTGAGCATTCTTTTGCCAGCTTGTATAGCATTAGCTTCACCACCTACTGCTCCATACATATTGGGTACGCCGGGTTTAATGCTGAAATCATCCATTTCATCATTCAGAAAAAAACCAGCCCCACCAACTACGGTTCTGCTACCATAAGAATTATTGAGAGTAGTAGTTACCGATACAGCATTGCCCTCTTTATCAATCACACTGAGGTGTGTAGTTTCTTCACTTTCTTTTCCTGCGGCAACCCCTGGTTTTATATCTGTGCTTGGAGTAACTTTTTCAGGATTATACGTTTGCATCCGCTCTTTTAAATAACTATCACTGCCAAGTTTAGCAACAGGTACTTTATAAAAATCTGCATCACCCATATATTCGGCACGGTCTGCATAAGCCCTTCGTTCTACTTCTGTCATTAATTGCACAGCTTGTACAGAATGAAAACCCATTGCAGCAATATTACGTTGCTCAATCATTTTCATCATCTGGTGTAATAATAAACCACCACTGCTGGGCATCGGCATTCCTACTATTTGATATCCTTTATAATTAAACTGATGTGGTTTTCTTGGTTGTGCTTTGTAACTTTTTAAATCGTCATAAGAAATAATGCCGCCACCTCTTTGCATCTCTTCCACAATCAGTTTAGCAGTTTCGCCTTCATAAAAACCGGCGGCACCTTTATCACGGATTCTTTTTAATGTATTCGCTAAATCTGTTTGAACTAATGTATCCCCGGCTCTCCATTCAGTGCTTTTTACAAAAACCGGCATTATGCTATTGAACTTTTTTAAATCATTCTGTAATCCGTTTAATGACCTTGCTTCTCTTTCGCTAATGGTAAATCCTTTTTCTGCTAACTCTATCGCAGGCTGTATCAATTTGGCAAAAGGAAGTTTGGCATATTGGTGCGAAGTAAATAAACCCGATACCGTTCCGGGAACTCCGCTTGCCAGATGTCCATCCTGGCTTTTGTCTGTCCTTGCTTTTCCTTCGGCATCAATATACATATCCCGGTGTGCTTTGCCGGGTGCTTTTTCCCGGTAATCAATAGATACTAATTCTCCATTACTTAACCGGGCTACAAAAAAACCACCGCCACCTAAATTACCAGCATTGGGATATACAACGGCTAATGCAAGTTGGGTAGCAATAGCGGCATCAACAGCATTACCCCCCATTTTTAAAATTTCGACACCCACTTTGCTGGCTAATGTATGAGCAGATACAACAGCACCATTTTGCACCGTTACTTTCTTCTGTATACTGTATTCATACGGATTTATACTTTTAATAGAGGAAGTGGCCTTTCTTCCTGTATTACAGGCTAATAAAAGAACTGAAAGCAGTGGGATAATAAGTGTTCTTCTCATTGATTATTTTTTGGATAGTGCAGAAAGGTACTTTATTTGACTAAAAATATTCTTGAATCCAGTAGCAATGATATAAATTTGACGTCCCTTTAAGCCCCTCCTTTTTTTGCACACTAAATTATTTTACCAAAATTAAAGCTATGTTTATTAAACACTTTTACCATTTCCGTTTTTTGCTGCTTATTGGTTTATTTCTTTTTTCTTCGGGTTATGTATCAGCGCAAACCGGTACTATTAAAGGAGCTGTAAAAGATGGCAACGGAGCTCCGATTGAAGGCGCATCTGTATCCGTGGAAGGCACCCAAAAAGGAACAGCAACTAATTCAACAGGTAATTACACACTTGAATTGGCTCCGGGTAAGTACACTTTATTAATTAGTTATGTAGGTGCACAAACACAACGTTTTCCGGTAACTGTTTCGGCAAACAGTACCACAGAGATAAACGCTGGAATGGTATCTGTTGGTGAGCTGGCGATGGTTACCGTTGGTTCCCGTTCCAGTACGGTCCGCACAAGATTACAAACACCGGTACCTGTTGATGTGATTCAGATATCACAGGTAGTAAATGATATCGGACAAGTGGAATTAAGCCAGATCCTGAACTTTATCGCACCTTCTTTTCAATCAGCCCGTCAAACTATAGCTGATGGTACCGACCATGTGGATCCTGCGCAATTAAGGGGTTTAGGTACTGACCAGGTGCTGGTACTGGTGAATGGCAAACGCCGTCATCAATCGGCTTTGGTAAATGTAAATGGTACTGTAAACCGTGGTTCTGTTGGTACAGATATGAGTGCGATACCAGCTACTGCGATTGAAAGAATTGAAATTTTGCGTGATGGCGCAGCGGCCCAGTACGGTTCAGATGCTATAGCAGGGGTAATCAATATAGTACTGAAAAAAAGAACAGGAGTGCTGGAAGCCGGTGTTAGTTATGGAAAGTACATTACTACTTACGATAAAAATTATGCACTATATAAACTAGCAAATAAATCAGATGACCCTTCTGTTAAAGTAAGAGATGGTGGGAATATGCAGGCTGCTCTGGGATACGGGTTCAAGATAGACAAAGGTTACCTTAACTTAAATGGAGAATATATTAAACGGGATGCGACTAACAGAACTGGTACCTATACCGGCGCAGTTTATCCCAACGTAAATGGGGTGAACAGGGATGATTCTATCATGGCAGCAAAAGGGTTGACCAGAAATTCTTTTGACATGAATATCGGTAATTCCGATATGAAAGGTGGAAGTGTATTTTTTAATTTTGCATATCCTGTAAGTGATAAAACTGAACAATATTCATTTGGCGGCTTTAGCAGGAAAAGTGGAATCGGAGCAGGTTTTTACCGGTATCCAAGTGGTATACCCGGGAATGCAAGAATTTATGCTCCCAATGTATTTTCATTATACCCGGATGGGTTTTTACCCCGGATAAATTCTGATCTTACCGATGTATCCGCCACTTTTGGTGTCCGTACCAAAAGAAAACAATGGAATGCAGATTTAAGCTATACGTATGGTATGAATAAGTTTGAATTTACCATTGATAATTCAGTTAATTATTCACAGTTTAGAATACCAGGCAACCGCCAGACTTCTTTTGATGCAGGTGGTTTGAAGTTCTGGCAAAATACTTTCAATGCAGATTTCTCCAGGAAGTATGATTTACTCCGGGGATTAAATGTTGCGGCGGGTATGGAATTCAGATTAGAAAGTTTTCGTCTTATAAGCGGGGAAGAATCTTCTTATAAGAATTTTGACCCGGCATCCGGAGCATCAGCAGGTGCCCAAGTATTTGCAGGTTTTTATAATCGTAATGGTAACAGAAAAGAAACCAGAAATGCCAAATCTGTATACCTGGATCTTGAACAGGATGTAACTAAAAACTTTTTGATGACCGGCGCTTTACGGTATGAGCACTACAGCGACTTTGGATCAACCCTTAATTATAAATTAGCCGGTCGTTATAAGTTTGGCGAGGTGTTTAATGTAAGGGCTTCTGTTACTTCTGGTTTCAGGGCCCCTTCTATGCAACAACGTTTTTATACCAAAACCAATACCTTATTTGTTTCACAGGGTGGTAACCTGGTACCGGTGGAGGCAGGGACATTTACAAATGACAGCAGGCCTGCCCAGATATTGGGTATCCCAACCCTGAAGGAAGAAACAAGTAACAGTTATTCTGTGGGTATTGCTGCCAAACCTTTTAAAGGATTTGAATTAACAATTGATGCTTACCGCATTGATATTGACAACCGGATTGTACTCACCAATAATTTTTCAGGTGGTGGTAATGCACAGTTACAAGCTCAGTTAGATGGAGCTGGAGCCAGCACAGCCAACTTCTTTACCAATGCTATTGATACCAGGGCAAAAGGATTGGAAACAGTGCTTTCTTATAATACAAAGTTTGCAGGAAAACATTCATTAAAGTTTACACTGGCTGCCATATTTATTGATAATGAAGTTAAAAAAGATGCTAACGGTAAGCCCATAATTAAAGCTTCACCAGTATTAATCAACAGCGGACAATTAGGTAACTATTTTAACCGGGAAGACCAAAGCCGTATTGAAGTAGCCAACCCAAATAATAAAATAAGTCTGACAATTAATTATAAAGTCAGCAAGTTTGGAGCTATGGTTCGCTTTGTGAATTTTGGAAAGGTGCAGTACCTTGATCCTACTATTAATCCGGCTAATCCGGGAGCGTTCCCTATGAATGCTTTTAATGGCAATGCCAGGGAAACATTGGACCAGGAGTTTAGCTCCAAGTTGGTAACTGATATGTCCTTATCCTATCAGTTATCAAAAGAATTCGGTCTTACTATTGGCGCCAATAATTTACTGGACGTATACCAGGACATGCATACACACAGTAGCAATATGAGTTCAGGCCGTTTTGTGTACAGCCGCAGGGTGCAGCAGCAGGGTTTTAACGGAGCTTATTATTTTGCCCGGTTAAAAATGGAACTGCCCACAAAAAAATAAATATTTCTTTTTTATAATCAGGCTACCGTATTCATTTACGGTAGCTTTTTTTATTTGCTGTAAAATCGTGTTACCTACATTTGCATATCTTAAATCGCTTAAATAGAAGATTATGCAAAAAAGGTTTTTGTTTCTTTTCCTGGTTTTAATGGTTTCGGAAATTTCGTTTGGTCAACTAAAATCTCCTGAAGAATTTTTAGGATACAAGATTGGCAGCCGTTACACTCCACATTGGAAAATCGTCAATTACTTTAATCATGTGGCTGTAAACAGTACGGCTACTGTTAAGCTGGAAAAATATGGCGAAACAAATGAAGGCCGACCGCTTTTAGCCACTTTCATTAGTAGTGCAGATAATATACAAAAGCTGGATGCAATCCGTTTAAATAATCTGCGGCTGGCAAACCTGGCAAAAGACAAGGCCGCTCCTATTGAAGAAAATGCGCCTGCCATCGTTTGGCTGAGTTATAATGTGCATGGTAATGAAACATCAAGCTCAGAAGCGGCATTGATGACCCTCTGGGCATTGGTTGACCCATCTAATACAAAAACAAAAGAGTGGTTGAGAAACACGGTGGTGGTTATTGACCCATGTATCAATCCCGATGGAAGAGATCGGTATGTAAATTGGTACAACTCTGTTGTTGGAAAAAATGCGAACCCACAACGTATATCCCGTGAGCACCGTGAGCCATGGCCGGGTGGAAGAACCAATCATTACAATTTTGATTTGAACCGTGACTGGGCCTGGCAAACACAGGTGGAGAGCCGTCAGCGTATTAAGTTGTATAATGAATGGATGCCGCAGATACATGTTGATTATCATGAACAAGGAATGAATGAGCCGTATTATTTTGCACCGGCTGCTCAACCTTATCATGAAGTGATTACTCCATGGCAACGGGATTTTCAGGTAACGATCGGAAAGAACCATGCAAAATATTTTGATGCAAATGGCTGGTTATATTTTACCAAAGAGGTGTTTGATTTGTACTATCCTTCTTATGGCGATACCTATCCTACTTATAATGGAGCAATTGGTATGACATATGAACAAGGTGGTGGCGGTGCCGGAGGTTCTGCTGTTATAAATGATGAAGGTGACACATTAACATTGATGGACAGAGCTACGCATCACTTCACTACTTCACTCAGTACAATCGAAATATCTTCATTGAATGCAGGTCGTTTGGTAAAAGAGTTTCGTAAGTTTTTTAATGAGGCTATTTCTACCGGAGTGGGAGAATATAAAAGTTATGTGATTAAAAATAATGTAAAAGATAAAGAACTTATTGAATCCTTCCTGGAGTTGCTGGATAAAAATGGTATTCAGTATAGTAATGGAACGGGTGCAGGTAAAGGATTTAATTATCAGACAGGAAAAGATGAATCCTTTGCCATGAACAATGATATTGTGGTAAGTGCATTACAGCCAAGGTCAGCAATGGTAAAAGTATTGTTTGAGCCCAAAGGTAAACTGGTTGACTCGGCTACGTATGATATTACCGCATGGGCATTGCCTTATGCATATGGGCTGGAAGGATATGCAAGCAGAGAAAAACTAACTACCAGCGGTGCTGTTTCAAAAAATAAAGTAACAAATGAAGAGACTACCTATGGTTATGTAATTCCATGGAATGGGACTAAAACGGTGAAAGTAACAGGTCAACTTTTACAGAAAGGAATTTTACTTCGTTATGCAGAGCAGCCGTTTGAAGTTAATGGCAATAAGTTTGAAAGAGGTGCTATTATTGTTTTGAAAACGGCTAATAAATCCTTTGGCACCAATCTTTGGGCTGAAGTTAGAAAAGCAGCTGATGCCAATAATGTAAAGTTATATCCGGTGTCGACTGGTTTTGTTGATAAAGGATATGATTTTGGAAGCGATAAAGTGCATCCGTTCAAAGCCCCGAAAGTAGCTTTGCTGACTGGTGAAGGTGTTGGCTCCAATGCAGCTGGTGAAATATGGCATTTTTTCGAGCAGCAGATTGACTATCCTGTTACATTGATTAATGCTGCTGATGCAGGCCGTGCCAACTGGAGTGAAATAGATGTAGTGATTTTGCCGGATGGTAATTATAAATTTTTAAGTGACAAAGTACAGGCAGATGCATTTAAAGATTGGGTGAATAAAGGCGGAAGGGTAGTGGCAATGGAAAGTGCAGTAGGTG
>JANMFO010000286.1:0-16040 GCA_031374245.1 Chitinophagaceae bacterium
ATCACCACGGGAATTACAATTGGCCGCATTTGTTTAATGATCACTGCTGTCCCCTTTCTGCCTGGTGCAAAAGGCTTGGTAGTTCCCTGGGGAAAAGTAATCACCCAGTTATTCTCTAATGCTCTATAAATCTTTCTGGTATCAGAAGGATCCAATCCTTTTCTGGTTTCTTTGGTACCGCTGTTCCATGTTCGTTTTACAGTTAACCCACCAGCCAACAAAAATAATCGACTGATAAAACTCCCTTTCATTGTCTCCTCAGCCGCTACATAATTTACCCTTGTGAAAGGATTGAGTAAATAATAAGGTACGCCTAACCTATTTTTTTTACCCCATTTTACAGCACAAAAAATATGAAGGAACGTAATAACATCAGCAAAATAAGTTTGATGATTGCTGACAAACAATACTTTTTTCGGAGGCAAATTTTTGAGATGTTCTGTTCCGGATATTTTAAGCTTATTGACAATAGCAAGCCCGGGGTATGAAAAAAGACCGACAAAAAAATAAACAATTTTTCTTACCGGGTGAAAATTTCTTAACCGTTCTCCTATGGAAGCCATATCATTTACTTTAAACCTGAAACGATAATACAAAATAAGGGAATGTTATTGAAACTATTCTTTTTGTGAATTAACCTCATACTTATTCCATTCTATTAAATACAAAAGCCCCCCAAAAGGGGGGCTCGGTAGCTGTAAACCTTTGAGCATGAAAACAGCTGTAAACAAAGATGAATAAAATCTGTTCTGAAAGCTCCCCTGCTCTAAAGGGAGTTTTTATACTATGTGTTTTTTAATTATACTTATTTTGTCAGCTTTTGAACAAAACTTTCATTAGTATTTTTATCCGTAATTCTGATTATATAAACACCGGGAGATAAGGTTTCTACACCACTTACAGAAAGCTGATTCAAACCACGGCTCACATTATAATTGCTTTGACTAACAATTCGTCCCGCATTGTCTATAACTCTTACATTAAGAGAAGTATTAGCAGTAGCAGTATAACTGATTCTGATATCACTTACAAATGGATTTGGCCAAACTTGCACACCGCCGGTCTTAGCTAATTTTACAGGAACAACATTTGAATAAGAATACTTACCGTCGATATCTACCGCTTTGATACGGTAATAGACAACACTGCTTTGCAATAAACTCTGTATGTCATCTGTCAATTGGTATTCAGTAGTAGACCTTGCCTGACCCACAGCCACTTTTGAAGCAATATCGCTGTAATTAATACCGTCAGTACTTCTTTGAAGAATAAACTTATCAGTATTAACTTCATCTACAGTTACCCATTTAAGACCTGCTGTATTACCGTGCAAAGACGACGTTAATGTTAATGATTGTAATGGCAAAGGAATACAAGACGGGCAAGATCTGAAGCAAATATCATCCAATGTATAATTATTCAAGCCTCCTGTTCTGCTATCACGGATACAAAGTGTAACAGAAGTTACGCCAGCAGGTGCAGTATACTGACCTTGAATCCGCCACCATGCACCTACAGCCTGAACAGACATATCATAAGCAGCAACATTCTTTACAGTTGCACCCGCTGTAATTTCCAGGTTAATAACAGGATCGGTATTGTCAACCCTTGCTACAAATACTGAAAAGAAATAAGAAGTGCCGGGATTTACTGAAATACCAGATTTATACCAGGACCTTGAAACAGTATTTGCAGAGCCTCTGACTACCATTTGATAATTTCCTGTATTCGGAGCAATCGCTTGTGCAAAACCAGCATTCATAAAAAGAGGATTATTAATATCCAGATATTGACCAATACCTGTACCTCTTGTATAATCAGAACTTCCAGCAGTAGCGACAAAATTATTACTTGTGTATAAATCAGGTTCTAATGTATAAGTTATATTTTCAAAACCACCATAGTACCCAGCTGGATTAAAAAGTATATTGCCTATACAACCATAAGTATTAGGTGGGCAAACACTTGCATTACTAAAAAAGTGTAAACGTAGATTCTTTGACAATTCTGGCTCTAAATCATCACCACCATAAGTTGTTCCCGCTGGTGCGTTGCAGGGAGAAGCTCCATCACGCATTAGTAGTCGTACTATAACTCCCTCAATTGAAGCATTAGCACTATTGATAGTCAGCAAAGGAGCATCATTGTCGGTGTTGATTGAGGATGAACCTGAAACTGTAAAATTTACTCCATTAATTACATTAACCCCATTTACAAAGCACTTCCAAATACCAGTATTGTCTTTATACTGCCATTGATGCCATGTATTGGGATTAGTAAAATGGACTATTGCGTCAATAGTCATTGCTGAACCCGGTGTAGTCGGGCAGCTAAAAATAAACGGCTCTGCACGGTGGGCATAACCATTAAAAGCAAAAGTTAAACAGAAAGTAGCTACAAGGGATACCTTATATGCTTTCTTTTTCAGCCCGGAAAGGGCTGACGTAAGTAAGAATTTCTTTTTCATGCTCAAGATGTTTTAAAACCTGCTTTCCGTTTTGAATTTTTGATTCAAATACGAATTGCATTAATAAAAAATAATTATGGCCTTAAAGGAGGGGATCTTTTCGCTGGAAATTCTTAGAAGTTGGATGAGTTAAATGAGAACTACAGAACGTAGTATCTGCTTTGTGGTTACAAACATAGAAAACAAGTTTTGGATTTCCAATAGTCTTTAAAAAAAAAATTCAGGGTCATTTAGTATAAAAATAAGAATGAAACTAAAAAAGCCCTTTATCATATAGATAAAGGGCTTCAAAAGTTGATATGATCGTATTATTCCGGCTTTGCTTCTTCAGCAGCTGGTGAAGCAGTATCATCTTTCTTTTCACCATCCATTTTCTTCTTCAATTCTGCCAGCACTCCCAAGTCACCTAATGTAGATTTCTCTACTTTAGCCTGAACATTTTTTACCGCTTTCTTCGTATTGTCCGCTTCTACTCTTGCTTCTTTCTTCACAGCTTCAGCTTCTTCCACTTTGCCTTGTTCCCAGATGCGGGTATGAGATACAACAATACGTTTTTCGTTGCGATCAAATTCGATTACCATGAATTGTGCAGTTTCGTCTGCGCCAATACTCTTACCATCTTCTTTTGCAAGGTGACGGTTCGGTGCAAAACCTTCTAATCCATAAGGTAATTGAATAGTTGCGCCTTTATCATCTCTGCGGCTTACAGTGCCTTCGTGTAATGAACCGATAGCAAATGTATCCGACAAAGTATTCCAAGGATCTTCTTCCAGTTGTTTATGTCCTAACTGCAATTTGCGGTTTTCTTTATCAATACCCAGTATTACTACATCGATAGTAGCACCTACTTTAGTGTACTCACTTGGGTGATTGAAACGTTTTAACCAGCTTAAATCGCTGATATGGATCATGCCACCGATACCAGGAGCTAATTCGATAAACACACCATAGTTAGTAATGTTTTTTACCAATCCTGCATGGCGGCTGCCTTCTGCAAATTTGGTTTCGATATCATTCCATGGATCTTCTGAAAGTTGTTTGATAGACAAACTCATCTTACGGCTGGCTTTATCCAGTGTAACGATTTTAGCTTCATGCTCATCACTTAACTTAAAGAATTCTTTAGCGTTGATTGGAGTGTTTGCCCATGTAATTTCAGATACGTGAACAAGACCCTCAACACCTGGTTGAATTTCAAGGAAAGCACCGTAGTCTTCAATGTTCACCACTTTACCTTTGATTACATTGCCTTCAGCAATATTTTCGCCGAGTACATCCCAAGGATGCGGAGTCAATTGTTTCAGACCAAGGCTGATGCGTTTTTTCTCATCATCAAAATCAAGTACCACCACATTGATCTTCTGATCAAGTTTCAGCACTTCAGTTGGGTGAGAAATACGGCCCCATGAAATATCTGTGATATAAAGCAGACCATCCAAACCCCCAAGATCCATGAAAGCACCGAAGTCTGTGATGTTCTTCACAGTACCTTCCAATACTTGTCCTTTCTCCAGTTTGCTCATTATCTCTGCACGTTGTGCTTCTATATCGCTTTCGATTAGTGCTTTGTGAGATACAACAGCATTCTTAATAGTCTCGTTAATCTTAACTACTTTAAATTCCATTGTTTTACCTACAAACTGATCGTAATCAGTTACGGGTTTTACATCTATCTGAGATCCAGGTAAGAATGTTTCCATTCCGAATACATCCACAATCAAGCCACCTTTAGTTTTAGAGGTAACAGTACCAGTGATAATTTCACCAGTCTTATGTACTTCCATAATTCTTTCCCAGGCACGGGTAATGCGGGCCTGGCGACGGCTAAGATTAAGATGTCCGTCCCTGTCTTCTTTCTCTACAATCAGAACTTCCACTTCATCACCAACCGCAAGATTAGGAAGATCACGGAATTCGTTAAGAGAAATTAAACCATCGCTTTTGAAACCGATGTTCAGAACCACGTCAGTTTTTGTTAAACCAACAACCAGTCCTTTCATCATCTGGCCATCATCAAGCTGTACGAAAGTATCATCGTACACTTTATGATACTTTTCTTTTTCTTCTTTACTGTAAGAGGTAACATTACGTCTGTCAACACTCCAGTCAAAATCGTCGTGAGCAGTTACTACGAACGGCTCTTTTACAGGTGCAGTTGTTGTCGCTGTAGCTGTTTCTGTTTCGGTTGTTACCGAATCAGCACCAGGCTCCTGTGCATCAGCGTTTAGTTGTTTTCGAATTATATTTTCAAACATTTCAATGTTCCCGAAGGGTTTTATTTCGGGGCAGCAAAGATAAGGCAAACCCTTGGCTTTAAATCATAAGGAGAATGGTTTTTTATGTCTTAATTATTTTTGATAAGCCGATGATTTTCATATAATTAGCTAACAAGTCTATTTTTCTGAACCACCTGCATTATTACAATCAACTTCATTTTATCGCACACTTCTCAGCCTAATAATTCTACTCATCATTTTACAAGTCTATTCCCTCCTCTTAAAATAAATTTGAATCAAGAATCAGGTTGCGCTTACAATTGACTTTTCAACTGCACATAAGCCCATGCTGTAAAAGGCAATACAAGAAATAAAAATAAACTCATCCACGAATGAGTAATTAAAAAAAAGAATAATGTAAAGAACAATATATAAACGGGATAAAGAAAGATAAGTATCGCCAGCAACACTGAATCATGATGATCACTATCTTTCGTTTTTGTCTTTACAAAATGCCTTACAGGTAAATACAGAGGTGCATTAAGCAACAATCCAATTAAAGAAGGAATTACAAGAAGTAATTTTAATAAAATACCGGGCTTAACCACTAACAGTTTTTCTTTTAACTTCATATCGTTCGCTGGAATTTCAAATACCAATTGTTCTAATTCAGCCCTTAATTTATCATTAAAAACAAGATTCCTTTTCCCATCAGTATTATTGACTAAAATTTCTTCTTCTGAAATTACCGTTCCGAAATTCAGAAAAACATTCTTACCAAACTTTGTAAACGAACTGTAGTTAATACCAACCGGCAAAACTTTCACATCAATTCCATCCTCCCAACTACTGATAGCCAATCTTGCAGTTCCTTTCTTCAATGGACGGAGATGCCATTCATTAATACATTTCCCTTCACTAAACATGAGCACAACTCCTTTTTTCCTGAAGATTTTTTTACAGGCATCAAATGTTATATAATTTGTATCTAAATTTTCCACTCCTTCACTGGTGCGGTATACGGGTAGCATTTTCAGCTTTCTAAGCAGTTTGATATAAATTTGTTTCTTAAAAACATCCCCCCTCGTCAGCGACCAGATTGGCTTTTTGAAAAGTATATCAAGAATAACAGCATCTAAAAATGAGTTAGGATGATTAGCTGCAATCAGTAATGGTCCCCCCATTTTTAACCGTTCCGGATGGTTGATAATAATTTTACGACAGAAAATAATTGCCGCCAGGCGAACCCATATTTTAAGAAGCTGGTAAAGCAACAGTTTTTAAGGATGAATATACAAACCCTTTTTATTCTTTCTGCATTTGTTGATAATGATTAAGATCTTCAGCCGTATCGATATCTGATAATTCAGGAAGAAAAGAACATCTCTTTTTTAATTTTATAGTATCCTGTATAGTGTCTGCGAAAATTGTGTCAGTACTCCATTTCTTATTCTTAAAAAGTTCAGGGGTATGTTTTGACAAACCGAGCAAATAATATCCTCCATCAGTCGAAGGACCAATAACTACATCATTGCTATGTAGTTCATCAAATGCATTTTCGAGAATAAAGCCTGTTAACTCAGGACAATCGCTACCAATGATTACAACTTTAGAATAGCCTTGCTGGAATAGCTCTAAAAAAGCAGCCATCATTCTGTTACCAAGATTTTCTCCTTCTTGTATCTTTTTCTGATAAATATTATTTTCCCATAAATCATTTTCTGTGATATCATCTGCATAAAAAACAAATCTGTCACAGTCAAGGTCTACCGTGATATCGTGTGTGTGCTGTAGGAGTTCTTTATAAACCTGTAAAGCTTTCTCATTCCCTATCACCCTTGCGAGCCGTGTCTTAACTTTTCCCAATTCAGGATTACGAACAAATATGATAATTGCTTTTTTCATTCATATATTATTTCGGATAAATGTGTCAAAAACTTTCAAAAAAGTGCTAGTCGCTCTGTGAGATGACAGACATTTTTAACAACAACCACCCCCATCATAAAACCAGGAGGAATCAGAAATAAAAATATCTTCTTTTCTTAATGATGCCAGTGCACCAGCCGTTTTATCACAGACCGCCATTGGTTGATTCGGCATCAACACATGACCTTTCTCATCATCAAAATATTCTTCACTGCCATAATAGATAGCTGTCTTACCAGTAAATATACAAGGTCCATCAGCTGGCATAGGGTCTTTAATGGCACACACTTCCACACTTTCAATATAAATCAGCTTGTCCGTATCATAATTTTTTGGATCAAGAATACGATAAGGACGTTTGGCTCGTACTTCCACCGTGCAGAATCCAACATCGGTTATCATTTTTATATAATCCCATAATGGCAATGAACCGCTGAGGCATAATGCTCTTAATCTTTCATCTTCTCTTAATGATTCTGGCATGGTTGTTTCGCAGGTTGGGTCACTCATTACCAAACGGCCACGGGGTTTTAATACACGGTACATTTCTGCTAATGCTTGTTTCAATTCTTCCTGCTTGAAAATATTGAACAAACAATTTTGTGCAGCTACATCAATACTTGCATCATCAACCGGTAACTTCAATGCATCGCCTTTTCTTACTTCTACAAATTCACTTCTGAACCAGGGGTTCAATTTTTCTGCTTCCACAAAATTTTCTTTACAGGCTGTTATCATTTCATCCACCACATCTACCCCTATTACTCCACCTTTCTGCCGGCTGAAATAAGCAAACTGTAATAACTCCATACCACCACCCACGCCAACATATAATATTTTAGGATTGTTTACCAAATCTCTTGGATGCACTGTGCTTCCACAACCATAATTCATTTGCTGCATTTTAACCGGAATATCCAAACCCGGCAATTGCCATACTGGTGTAGTAGTACAGCATAATCCAACATTGGGGGTTTCGGCTGCTTCTTTGTAAACGTTCTTTGTTATTTCTAAATATGACATGATAATTATTTTAAGTTTATACAACCGCCCCACCACAACTGCTTCCTGCCCCGGCGGTGCAGCCGAAACAATGCTGATTTACTACAATATGACGGTTACGCAAAACCAACTCACTGAACTGAGAAATATGTTTCGCTGAACAATTCACTTTCATATCCAGCATCTGGTTAAAATCACAATCATAAATAAATCCATCCCAGCTTACAGAAAGTGTATTGCGGCACATTACGTTGGCGGCAGCCACCGGGTTATACGCAGCTATTAATTTCTCCATATATTTTTCGTAATTGCCGCTTTGCAATAAATAATCAAGAAAGCGGCTGATAGGAAGGTTCGTAATAGCAAATAAAGAATGAAACGAAATATTAAAATCCTTTTTTAAGGCTTCTTTAAATTCTTTTTCTAAAGAAGTTTGCGAAGGTGGCAGAAATGCCCCCGCCGGATTGTACACTAAATTTAATTTCAGTTCGCTTCCTTCTATTCCATAACCAACTGCATTTAGCATTTGTAAAGCTTTGATGGAATCTTCAAACACACCATCACCCCTCTGCCGGTCTGTTCTTTCTTTTGAATAGAAAGGAAGAGAAGAAACAACCTCTATATTATGAAGCTTAAAAAATTCAGGCAGGTCATGATATTTTTTGTTGGCCAGAATGATAGTGAGGTTACATCGAACTATAATATGCTTACCTTTTTTTTTAATCTCTTCAACGAACCAGCGAAAATCAGGATTTAATTCTGGAGCTCCGCCGGTAAGGTCAACCGTTTTGAAAGTGGGATTTGCAGAAAGAATATCCAGGCAATGTTGCATAGTTTCCTTTGTCATAATTTCTTTCCTGTCCGGCCCCGCATCCACATGACAATGTTTGCAAACCTGGTTGCACATTTTACCAACATTGATTTGAAATATTTCCAGTCCGGTTGGCTTTAAAGGAAACAATCCAATTGCTTCCAATTTTTGCTGAAAAGGAACAAGGCGAAAGGAATCGTCATGATTACGGCCATGTTCTAATATTTCTATTTGCTCATGCGTATCGGATAATATGTGATGCCGGGCTTTAAGAGATTTCATTTTGAGATTTTCTGGAAACCAAATTTTATTTTTTAAGCTTTAATCGCTGAAAGGGTATTCCACTGATGAAGGGGTTTCTACATGGCAATTTCTTTTACCTTATTCATCATCTGCACACCATGCACCAATGCTGCACCACCTTTGACAGCTGAAGCTACATGCACCGCTTCCATCATCTGTCCTTCACTCCATCCTTTTTCAAAAGCATCACTGCTGTACGCATCAATACAATACGGGCATTGCACGGCATGAGCAACGGCAAGGGCAATCAACGACTTTTCCTTTGCTGTTAAATTGCCTTCGGCAAATACTTCGACATACCAGGCAAAAAATTTATCCGCCAGTGGTTTTTGAAACTCGCCGACATTACCAAATTTTCCAAGGTCCTCGGCATTGTAATAATGGTTTGCCATATTTTATTATTTATAGTTTTGGAGATAAAGTGTCCAGTCGTAAGTTTTGAATTTTATTCTTGGCTTTTTATCATTGGGAACAATAGACAGTTCCTTTAACAATTCAATCATCTTTTTCTTGCCGCCAAAGTCCCGGCAAAACCAACTCATTAAGGTTGGCAGCTTAATGGTATTATTTGTTTCATCATATTCTGACTCTCCTCTTAAATATGCATTGGTTGCCAGGTCCAATTGCTGATTGATATTTTCTGGTTTATAAAAAGCAATTGGCGGGCAACTTTTAGCACCACAGTTTAAGGCAAAATGCAGGCGGTAATCAAGTTTATCTACCCTTAATGCTTTTTCAGTTTTACCCGGAAACAATTTATTGAGATGCCCGAGGCTCCATTTTATTTTACTTCGCCGAAGTATGCCATGTTCCATATCATCGAGGCTAAATTTCTTTCCCGCTATTGTAATTTGTTTGCTGCCAAAGAATTTACTCCTGCTTTTATATTGCTCCGGGTTCTTTTTTAATGCTGCCTGGGTATATGCATTGTAAAGGTTTATCCACAAGGCTTTTTTCTCATCATCTGTTTTGATGGTTGATTGTAGATTCTCCATACTCAATAGCTGAAACTGGCTAATAAAGCCTGAAGTCTCTTCTCCTGTTTTAGCAGCATACATAAACTCCTGAGACAGTTGAACCAATTTATTTTGTGATACTTCCACTTCCGGCTTCCTATTTTCGTTTGAAGATAATGGTTGTGGTTCAGATATTTCTGTCTTACCCATGACAGGTTCTGCATCCTGTTGCATCAGCCATTTGTTTATATTATCTTCCGTCATTTCTTCCTGTGAGGGGATGGCAATAACTTTTCCATTTTTACCGACGATAACGGTATAGGGATAAGAAGGAGGTTGAAATCTTGTGATAAAATTCTTTTCTTCATCAACAACTACAGGAAATTTAAAATCCTTTTGTTTAACGATAAAATTGGTAAGCTTTGTTTCTTCCTCATCAGACACTAATACTATTCTTACCTTGTCGTTATATTTTTGTTGCAGGGCAGATAATTTTGGCAAAGCCCTTACACAGGGCAAACACCAGGTGCCAAAAAAATCAACAATCAACATCCGGTCTTTTAGATTCTGAAAAGAGGAAGACGCTACCGGGGAATTAAGTATTTTATTTACCTGGAAATCGCCGGTCATGTCATTAACTCCATAACCCGTTTGTGCAAGCGAAGCTGATTTTACAGTAATGAGTATGATAAGAAAAGCTAATTTCATAGAAGAGAATCTACGGCAGGTTATATTAACAACCAGTATAAACGTAAATTTACCGGCAAAAGATTGAAAGAATAAAAATTCTTTATGACTTTAACACCTGAAAAAGTAAAAGAAACAGCCTCATTTTTAAGAACATCGGGATTTGTTCAACCCACGGTTGGCATTGTAATGGGTACTGGCCTCGGAGCAATGGCAGAGAAAATAATAAACCCAATTTCAATTCCATATTCAGCTATTCCCAATTTTCCGGAAGCGACGGTTGAATTTCATAAAGGTAATTTGATTCTTGGAAATATTGGTTTGGCAAAAGTGATAGCCATGCAGGGCCGTTTTCATTATTACGAAGGCTATAGTATGCAGCAAATTACTTTTCCCATAAGGGTGATGAAAGAACTGGGAGTGCAATACCTTTTTCTAAGCAATGCAGCTGGTGGCATAAATCTTTCTTACAAGAAAGGTGATTTGGTTTTATTAGCCGACCATATTAATATGTTGCCCGATAATCCACTTCGTGGGTTGAGCGACCCTGCATTTGGTCAGCGATTTGTAGATATGAGCCAGCCGTATGATATTCCATTAATGGATTTAATTGAAACAAATGCTGCTTTGCAAAATACTATCATCAAAAGAGGAGTTTATGTTGCAGTTATGGGTCCGAACTTAGAAACAAAAGCAGAATACCGCTGGCTTCGTTCCACCGGTGCAGATATGGTGGGCATGAGTACAGTGCCGGAAGTAATTGTGGCTAATCAGTGCGGAATAAAATGTGCGGCCGTCAGTGTTATCACCGATGAATGTGACCCGGATAATTTAAAGCCAGTGAATATTACAGAGATAATTGAAGTGGCAGGAAAGTCAGATAAAATTTTGAGCAATTTATTAGCAGCCTGTATTTATAAATTAAAATAATTATTTTTATTTATAATACTTACGGATAGTTACTTTCATTTCTTCCTCACTCATAAAACCTTCCTGCCGGAACAAAATTTTGGTTCCCCGCAATACCATAATGTACGGCAATGCCTTTAAACCATAATCCTTCATCAATTGCAGGTTTTCGTCAGCATTAATTTTCACAATTAATACACTGTCTTTCATTTCCAGTTCTATCCTTTCCAAAGCAGGCACCATTATTTTACAAGGAGCACACCAGGGAGCATAAAAGTCAACAAAAGTAAGTGGTGTATTTACAATCATTTTTTCAAATTCAATTTTATTCATTCCCTGCCGGGCTGAATCACTTTTCAATTTAATAAAAGGATAGTTTTTAATTTTCCAGACAATGATGCCTCCCTTCAGGTCATATACATTTTTAAATCCCAGTTCATTCATAATCTTTGCTGCATCCCAACTTCGCCCACCTATAGCACAATAAACGAAAACAGGTTTATCCTTATCAATAGTTAACACTTGTTCTTTGAATGACGAATCATAAAAATCCATAAAAACAGCGTTCTTCAGATAACCCTTGGCTATTTCTTGCGGTGTTCTAATATCAAGCAGTAAAGCATCAGTTGAGTTGTTTAGTTTTTTTCTAAACTCCTTTGGTGATAGACGTTCTTGTGCCTGCACCAATACCGGCACAAACACAAAGAAAAAAATATTTAATCGTCTTAGCATAATAAACCAAAATTAGTTTAAATCTCTACCTGTAATGGAGCATCTTTTTATACGTTGTTACCATTTCATGCTGGCTTGCCCCTTTCTTATACATACTGACAATTCTTCGATTAGCCATTTGCACCCTCCACCAGCTATTAGTATCATATTTACGGGCAGAGATTAGAGCAGGTTTATTAAATATTTTATAGGTAGCACCCTTTCTTGCTCTTTGAACAAATTCAAATTCCTCCATGATGAGCATCTCAGTTTTAAATCCGCCTGTTTTACTGAACAAATTCCGGGATATAAAAAGTGTTTGGTCTCCACCCATACAAATAAACCAATCGAACCGTGTAAACCAGGCATTAATTTTTAGATACCATTTGTCTGAATTGAATTTTGTACGATAACGGCCCAAATCAAATCCTTTCTTAAATGCATCTGTAATATCATCAATAAAAGTTGAAGGCGGAAATGTATCTGCATGAATAAAATATAAAACATCTCCTTTAGCCAGCGATGCACCATAATTCATTTGTGATGCTCTTCCTTTTTGTGGAGAAATAACAGTTGTAGCTCCTGTCATTTGTGCAACGGAAATTGTATCATCCGTACTGCCAGCATCTACTACAATAATTTCTGCCACAAATTCATTTTGATGTTCAGTAAGATACCTTACCAGTTTTCCAATAAATTCCGCTTCATTATAAACAGGTATAATAATGCTTATAGACATACTTAAATAATGATAAATTACGTAATCAGGTCGCAGAAAGTTTGGCAATGGCGTTCCCCGCAATAAAACCACTGGTCCAGGCATGTTGAAAATTAAAGCCGCCCGTCACTCCATCCACATCCATTACTTCCCCGGCAAAGAAAAGGTTTGGAACTTTTTTACTCATCATCGTATTATGATCAATCTCATTAAGTTTAATTCCACCTGCAGTTACAAATTCTTCTTTGAAAGTCGTTTTACCTTTTACACCAAACTCACAACTACATAAATTCTTAATTAGTTTGTTTGCTTCTTTTGAAGATAAATCTGCCCACCGTCTCTCAGTATTTACTTCGGAATATTTCAATAAGAATTCCCATAATCTGTTTGGCAGTCCAAATGGATTTTTATTATAAATTTTTTGTGTAGCAATATCAAACCGAAGTGATTGAAATTTTAGGGCTAACTCTTGTTCATTATTATCAGGCAACCAATTGACCAGAATTGTAAAATCGTAATTCTTAATTGCTAATTCCCGTGCTCCCCATGCACTTAGTTTTAAAATAGCCGGTCCGCTCAATCCCCAATGTGTTATTAGTATTGGACCTTCTTGCTCAAGTTTGCTTCCAATAATTTTTACTTTAGCATTTTCTACACTTACTCCCATAAATTCCCTTATGGGATGACCGGGTATATTGAAGGTAAATAATGATGGGACAGGTTCTTCAATTGTATGCCCTAATCCCTTTAACCATTCAAACATCGAAGACTTAGGATAGCCGCCGCTTGCTATACAAATAAAATCGGCACCAACTTGTTTCCCATTTGAATATTGAATATTGAACATCGATTGTTGAAAACTTATTTTCTTAACCTCTGCATTCATCAATACCTCAACTCCATATTTATTTACTTCATCCAGCAAGCAATCAACAATTGTTTGCGAGGAGTCTGTAACCGGAAACATTCTCCCATCTTTTTCTTCTTTCAGCAATACGCCTCTTTCTTTAAACCATTCAATTGTGTCGGTTGTGAAAAATTGATGAAAAGTTTTCTTTACAAAATTGCCACCTCTTGGATACATTTTGCTCATTTCCACAATATCAAAACAGGCATGGGTAACATTACACCGACCGCCGCCACTCACTTTTACTTTCGATAAAAGTTTGCCTGACTTTTCCAACAGCGTAACTTTCAATTGCGGGTTCATTCTTGCTGCATTGATAGCACAGAAAAAACCGGCCGCACCACCCCCTATTACTATTAATCGTTTTGACACCTGTAAGCTTTTTACAAAGAACGATGAATTTTCATTAAGTTCGTTTTCAATACAAATTACTTTATGGCTCAGCCGCTTACAAAAAAACAACTAAAAGAAATTCCTGTAATCCCGTATGAAAAAATAAGGGACTACCTGAAAACCGGATACATATTTTTCAGTTCAGGCAGCTATACTTTTTCGGGTATTATTCAAAGGCTTACAAAAAGTGTGTGGAGCCATGTGGCTATTGTTTATAAAGACGAGACCCTGGGCCGGATAATGGTGCTGGAAGCAGAGCCTTATGTTGGTATAAGACTAATCCCCTTATCTAAATACCTGAGAGACTATAAAGACAAAAAAAGATGCTATAAAGGTCAGATTGTAATATCAAAACTAAATTTTGAATTAGAGCATGCTAAATTGAATAAAGCTATTAGTTTCGGATTGGATGAGTTGGCCAGACCTTATGACAATTGGGAAATCATACGCATTATGATGCGGATACTTTTTCGCATCGGTAAAAGAGAGAAAAATAAAAACTATATCTGCTCTGAATTAGTAAGAGATGCTTTTGCCAAAGCAGGTGTACAATTCCAAATGAATGACACCTATATCAGCCCGCAGGAAATATGGAAAGATAGCCGTGTAGAAATAAAATACAGGATTCTTTAATAATCACTAAAGAGTTCCGGGTTAGCCTTCTCTGCTTTTTCAATGCCTGTATAATCAGAAAGAATATCTGCTTTCCCTTTTCTCACACATACATCATGTTCAAAATGTACTGACTGCTTCCCATCTTTCGTTCTCACCGTCCATCCATCCTCTTCAGTATAAACTTCTTTTTTACCAAGATTGATCATTGGTTCTATTGCGAGAACAAGGCCTTCTTTTAATTTAGGGCCACTGCCTCTTTTGCCATAGTTGGGCACCTGAGGATCTTCATGCAAGCTTTGACCTAGGCCATGACCCACCAATTCTCTTACCACACCATATCCATGTTTCTTTTCTGTATGTTCTTGAATTGCAAATGCTATATCACCAACCCGGTTGCCAGTAATAGCTTTCGCAATACCCTTATACAATGATTCTTTTGTAACTTTTATTAATTTCGTTACCTCTTTGCCAGGGTCGCCTATTGCAAAAGTATAAGCATGGTCACCATGCCAACCATTTAGTATGACACCAATATCTACAGAAATAATATCTCCTTCGTTTAACTCGTCCTTTCCCGGAAAGCCATGCACTACCACATCATTAACAGATATACACGAATTAAATGGATAGCCTCTATAGTTTAAAAAAGAAGGAATTGCATTATTATCCCGGATAAATTCTCCAATAATTTCATCT
The DNA here is from genome assembly GCA_031374245.1 of Chitinophagaceae bacterium. GTDB lineage: Bacteria > Bacteroidota > Bacteroidia > Chitinophagales > Chitinophagaceae > JJ008. The sequence goes on from JANMFO010000286.1 coordinate 15,318, forward strand.
ATTGACAATGTAGTAATGCCGGGCTTTAGCAATTTTGCGGCTTCTGTCAATGTTTTGCTTACCAGCAAGGCACTTTGCCGCATTAATTCTACCTGTTCGTTTGTCTTACAAATCATCATTTTGCAAATATCATTTAAAAAACAAAACCCGGCAAGCTGAACTTACCGGGCTGTGTGTTTTATATAAAGTTCATTTTTACATTTGAATAGCCGATGTAGTTTGCCTTCCCTGAATCCTTCCGCTCTTCATCAAACCATCATATTGACGCATCATCAATTGTGTTTCTATTTGTTGCAATGTGTCCAAAATAACACCAACCATAATCAGTAATGATGTACCACCAAAGAAAGTTGAGAACTGCTGTGTCACTCCAAATCTTTGTGCAATACCCGGAAGAATACCTACAAATGCCAACAAAATAGCACCTGGCAAAGTTATTCTATCCATTATAGTTCCGATATAATCTGCTGTTGGTTGACCTGGTTTTACTCCTGGTATGAACCCATTATTCTGTTTCAGATTATCAGCGATTTGCTTTGGATTAAATATCAAAGCAGTATATAAGAAGGTAAACCCGATTACAACAATAGAATAAATCAGCATATACCATACATTACTATGGTCATTCAATGCTTGTAAAAAACGGCCACCGCCTGTTGGATTAAAGTTGGCAAAAATGGTAGGTATAAATATAATCGCCTGTGCAAAGATGATAGGCATTAC
>JANMFO010000047.1:0-5970 GCA_031374245.1 Chitinophagaceae bacterium
TTCAAAGGAAAAGCACACAAACATACAGGTTCGTTTGTTTATCAATGCGCTAAAGGTAGCGGCTATTCCATTATTAACGGACAGCGTTTTGACTGGAAAGAACGAGATATTTTCTGCGTTCCGTCTTGGGCTTGGCACGAACATCACAATGCTTCCGAAACTGAAGATGCGTGTTTGTTTTCGTTCAATGATTTACCGGTTATTGAAAAATTATCCGGATTGAAAGGTGTAATCGATTTTAAATTGGGTTACTCCCCTGAAAGAATTAATCCGGGAGATAAGAACCATACACTGGCAAGTATTATAAAGGTAGTTTCTGGTTGTGATGCTGAGTCGCTGGACGAAATTGCTAAAGTGTATGAACTTGTAGTAAAAGCTGGTGTACACAGGGCTTCTTCCATTAAAGTAGCAGAAGCTGCCAAAATTATTGAGAATACACAAAGAGATCTCAACATTGCATTGATGAATGAGTTGTCTATTATTTTTGGATTGATGAACATAAACACATTTGAAGTGCTGGAAGCTGCAGGCACTAAATGGAATTTCTTAAAATTTCAACCCGGTTTGGTGGGCGGACACTGCATCGGTGTGGATCCTTATTATCTTACTTATAAAGCCAGTGAATTAGGCTACGACGCTGAAGTGATATTAGCAGGCCGGAATATAAATGATAACATGGCTAAGTATGTTGCAAAAAATGTGGTGCAGCATATAATTAAAAATTCAGGTGACGTTAAATCCGCAAAAGTGTTGGTGAAAGGGGCGACATTCAAAGAGAATGTAAGTGATATTCGGAATTCTAAAGTAGCTGATGTGGTAAAAGCATTGAAATCATACTATGTTAATGTAGATGTAGAAGATCCTTATGCTGATTCAGATGAATTGAAACATGAATATGGTTTTGAATTAGCTGCAGACCTTGGTAAGGACTACGATGCTGTTATTGTAACCGTTCCGCATAAAGAATATCTGGAATTGGGAGACGATTATTTTTCAGGCATAACCAAATCGCATGGAATGGTAGCCGATCTAAAGGGTATTTATCGCAACCGGATTACTAACAGAATTTATTGGAGTTTATAATATGCCATTTTTAACTACAGGTATTGACGGGCTATTGATTTTTGAACCTGCTGTGTTTAAAGACAGCAGGGGCTATTTCTTTGAGTCGTACAATGAGAAGATTTTTCAAAAGGAAGGAATTGACATACGCTTTGTTCAGGATAACCAATCCTCATCAGCATATGGTGTGATACGTGGATTACATTACCAGTTAGACCCGCATGCACAGACAAAACTGGTAAGGGTGTTGCATGGAGTGATATTAGATGTGGCAGTAGATATCCGGACAGGCTCACCAACGTATGGTGAAACGTATTGTATAGAATTATCTGCTGAAAATAACAGGCAGTTATTTATCCCTGCCGGGTTTGCTCACGGATTTTCAGTGTTGAGTAACCATGCAGAAATTTTATACAAGTGTGATCAATTTTATAATAAAGAAAGTGAGGCCGGAATTATTTACAATGACCCTGCCTTAGCCATCGATTGGAAAATACCAGCGGGTAAAGAAATCATTTCTGATAAAGATGTGAATCTTCCGTTATTTAAAAATTGTAAAAACAATTTTGTTTATAATAAAGCATCTTAAAAATGGGTGAATTTGAAAACACCCCGCCAACCGGTGGAGCTGGGGGCAAAATACTGGTAACCGGTTCTAACGGGCAACTAGGAAAGGAATTGAAGAAAATATCTTCCTTATTTCCACAATTCGATTTTATTTTTCTTTCACGGGAAGATTTGCTCATTCATCATTTTGAATTGGTAAGAAACTTTTTTAAAGGATACCATCCGCAGTACCTTATTAACTGTGCTGCTTATACAGCAGTAGATAAAGCGGAAGCCGAAAAGGATTTGGCTTTCCAGGTAAATGCAGAAGCGGTAGGTGTACTGGCTGCTGTTTGCAAACAATACCACACTTCATTTATTCATATTTCTACTGATTATGTTTTTGATGGAACTGCCAGCGTCCCCTACAAAGAAGATTCACCAACAAACCCGCAAAGTGTGTATGGTGCATCCAAGCTGGAAGGGGAGAAGCAGGCAATTGAATTGAATCCTGATTCAATCATCATCCGCACTTCCTGGTTATATTCTGAATTCGGAAAGAACTTTGTAAAGACGATGATGAAGCTGATGATTGAAAGGGAAGAAATAAATGTGGTAAACGACCAGGTTGGTTCTCCAACCTATGCTGCTGATCTTGCAATGACGATTATGGCCATCATTACAGGGGGCAACTGGAAACCGGGTATTTATAATTACAGCAATGAAGGTGTAATAAGCTGGTATGATTTTGCTTTAGCCATTAAAGAAGCTGCTGGCTTTACCTGCAAAGTAAATCCTATCCCAACTTCGCAATATCCAACACCTGCCAAACGGCCGGCCTATTCTGTTCTTGATAAAGCAAAAATTCAACAGACTTTTGGTGTTAAACCAGCTGACTGGAAAGAATCACTTATCACCTGCCTTTCCCGCCTGAAATAGAAAGCTGTGGTGTTACCGTGTGATACAGGAAGCAGCTTTTAATCAAATACTTTATTTTAGCAGAATCCTATTGATAGTATATATTTATACAGGTACTTAATCAATAAACTCAAAAGCAATGTATAAACCTGCACCAGACAGATATGCCAGCATGAAATATAACCGGAGTGGAAGAAGCGGATTGTTATTACCTGCTGTTTCTTTAGGCTTGTGGCACAACTTCGGATCAGTTGATGATTTTAAGAATGCGAAAAGTATAATCCGAAGGGCATTCGACTGGGGCATTACCCATTTTGATCTGGCTAATAATTATGGGCCCGTGCCGGGTTCTGCGGAAGAAAATTTTGGAAAAATTCTTAAAAAGGATTTTACCGGCAACTTAAGAGATGAATTGATTATTTCTACTAAAGCCGGGTACAGAATGTGGGATGGTCCTTATGGTGAGTGGGGCTCCCGGAAAAATTTATTATCCAGCCTGGATCAGAGTTTGAAAAGAATGCAGCTGAATTATGTTGATATTTTTTATTCGCACCGGCCTGACCCTGATACACCGTTTGAAGAAACTATGCAGGCACTGGCCACCGCCGTGCAAAGCGGAAGGGCTTTGTATGCCGGGCTTTCTAATTATAATGCAGAGCAATCGAAGCAGGCAATTAATATCTTAAAACAACTGGGAATACCTTGTTTGATTCATCAGCCTAAATACTCCATGCTCGTAAGAGATGCTGAAGGTGGTTTGCTGGATGTGTTGGGACAGGAAGGAGTGGGCTGTATACCCTTTTCGCCATTGGCACAGGGCATGTTAACCGACAGGTATTTAAAAGGCATTCCTGAATCATCAAGAGCGGCAAAAGCAGTTTTCTTAAAATCATCTGATATTACAGAAGAGAGATTGATACAAATAAAACAGTTGAATGAGATTGCCATACAGCGAAATCAAACACTGGCACAAATGGCTCTTGCCTGGTTGTTAAAAGATAAAAGAGTGACCAGTGTTTTGATTGGTGCCAGTTCTGTGGCGCAATTGGATAATAATATTGATTGCTTAAACAATTTGAATTTTACTTCAGAAGAGTTGGATAAAATTGAAGGATTGATAAAGTAATGAGATGCAGGTTTAGTAAATTAGACTGTTGGAAAATTGCACCGACTCCACTCTGATAACGTCACTAAATTTATTGCTGATGATGCAAGAGCCGATTGGCATGATGAAACCTTGTCGCTAATAAGAAACAAGAGGGATAAAGCTGCACATGGTTTACCTGAGTAGGAGAATTTAAGACAGGACGCATCAGATGTTAAAGACCATACGATTAATAATCTGTACACTTACTTAATACAGTTTTTAGTATTTATTCTAAGTAAAATTTGAATGGAAGTAATAAAAATAAAGTCATTAAAATACACCCAGTACATAATGTGCTGGTAGCATTAGCAGATTTGCTGCAGGATGAAGTAGTCGCTAATGAAAATGTATCTTACAAATTAGTAAAACCTATACCGGCAAAACATAAATTTTTTGTACAAGATTTAAACCAGGGTGATGAAATAAAGATGTATGGCGTTACAGTGGGCAAGGTAACTACCCTGGCCGTAAAAACCGGTGAGCAAATGACAGTGCATAAAGTTAAACATGCCGCTGAGCTATATAACTATAAAAACTTATATGGGATACAGACTAATTTCCCAATAATATTAATGAATTAACCGAAGCCATGCTTATTATATTTGAAGCAGGTGGCTTTGCCGGTAGTGGAATTAATTTTGATGCAAAAATTCGCCATAACAGTACTGATGTTGCTGAATTATTTTATGCTTATATTGGCGGTATGGATGAAGTTGCAAGGGCATTGACAACAGCAGATAATATTTTGCAAAAATCTGATTACAAAATATTGAAGACCACCCGCTATGCAAGTTTTGACTGTGGAAAAGAGTATAAGTCCGGAAAATTATCAATCGAAAATTTAAGAAGCTATGCAATTGAAAATGGCGAGCCGAAAATGATTAGCGGAAAGCAGGAGTATATTGAAAATATCAGGAACAATTTTATTTAACGGGTTAGTACAGAATTGCTAATATGAATACATTACACACAAAGGATTATCTCGTTTTTCTGTTCTATTTTATTGTAGTTGCCGGTTACGGTTATTGGGTGTACCGCCGTAAAAAGAAAGTATCTGTTTCTGCTTCGCATGATTATTTTCTGGCAGAAGGTTCACTTACATGGTGGGCCATTGGTGCATCTTTAATTGCATCCAATATTTCTGCAGAGCAGTTTATTGGCATGAGCGGTAGTGGTTTTAAAATGGGACTGGCCATTGCAACCTACGAATGGATGGCAGCTGTCTCGTTGATAATTGTGGCTATATTTTTTATTCCCGTTTATCTAAAGAATAAGATTTATACGATGCCGCAATTTTTAAACCAGCGGTACAACGGCACAGTGGCAATGATAATGGCTGTGTTCTGGTTATTGCTATACGTAGTTGTAAACCTTACATCTATTTTGTATCTCGGTGCATTGGCTATCAATAGTATTTCTGGTATCAACATTACACTGTGTATGTATGTGCTGGCCATCTTCGCCATCTTTATCACACTGGGCGGAATGAAAGTGATTGGATATACCGATGTGATACAGGTTTTCTTTTTAATTCTTGGCGGGCTTGTTACCACTTATTTGGCATTAAGCCTTGTGTCAGATAAATTTGGAGGCGACGGTGTGGTGGATGGATTTAATATCATGACCAAACAGGCAAACGACCATTTTCATATGATATTTAAACAGGATAACCCCAATTATATGGACTTGCCAGGTCTTACTATTTTAATCGGCGGCATGTGGATTGTGAATTTAAATTATTGGGGTTGCAATCAATATATTACACAAAGGGCATTAGGTGCCGATTTAAAAACTGCAAGAAGCGGAATTTTATTCGCAGCATTTTTAAAATTATTAATGCCCGTAATAGTAGTATTGCCAGGCATTGCGGCGTATGTTTTACACCAGCAAGGTGGCTTTCAAACAGATATGCTTCAAAATGGTGAATTAAACCCTGACAGAGCTTATCCTGTTTTATTAAATTTATTGCCGGCTGGTTTAAAAGGCCTCGCATTTGCTGCGCTTACAGCAGCTATAGTCGCTTCACTTGCAGGTAAAGCAAATAGTATCTCTACTATTTTTACCTTGGATATTTATAAGAAAAGATTAAGACCAAATGCTGATGAGAAGAAGATGGTGCAGGTTGGAAAAATAACTGTTATTGTTGCAATGATATTAGCTGTAATAATTGCGCCATTGATGGGGATTGATAAAAAAGGCGGCTTCCAATACATTCAGGAATACACCGGCTTCGTAAGTCCAGGTATTTTCGCCAAGTTTATACTTGGTTTCTTCTGGAAAAAAACAAGTTCTAACGC
>JANMFO010000084.1:0-2398 GCA_031374245.1 Chitinophagaceae bacterium
CTTCAACAGTACCGGCAGGTAACATACCAAAAGCAGCATTTGTTGGAGCAAACACGGTGAAAGGGCCTGCACTCATCAACGTTTCTACTAATCCGGCAGCTTTTACTGCAGCTACCAGTGTAGTATGGTCTTTAGAGTTTACAGCGTTTTCCACGATGTTTTTAGATGGGTACATAGGAGCACCACCTACTTCTACAGTCTTTTCGTTCATCTGTGCAAAAGAAACATTAAATACTAATGCTGCTACCAGCATTAATCCGATTGATTTGAGAGATTTCATACGTTAAATTTTAATTTTTTTGATTAATTAGGTTCTGTTTTTCACTAACAAGTACAAATACGGTAAAAGGAAATGTTTTGGATTTATCGGATAGAAATTTTTTTTATTAAACAACCTTGTATTTTTGAGACCAATTAATAAAACATACACGTATGGCATACTGGCTGGCAAAATCAGAACCCTCAACCTATAGTTGGGAAGAACTTGTAAAAGAAAAACAAACCTGCTGGAGTGGTGTAAGAAATTATGCGGCCCGGCTGCATCTCCGTGCTATGAAAAAGGATGATGAAGTATTCTTTTACCACAGCAATGAAGGAACCAATATTGTTGGTATTTCCAAAGTGGCCAAAGAGTTTTACCAGGACCCTACAACCAATGATGAACGTTGGGTAGCGGTAGACCTGAAGCCGGTAAAAAAACTGAAAACACCTGTTACGCTGGCACAAATAAAAGCAGATAAAAGATTATCGAATATGGCATTAGTAAGACTAGGTCGTTTATCTGTGCAACCAGTAACTGAAGAAGAATGGAAGCTAGTAATGGAAATGGCCGGAGAGAAATGATTCGTTAGTCAGTAGTTCTGCTATAAAAATTCATTTAACAAATCGGGAAGGTTACTTTTATGTGTTGGTGGTATCAATATCTGATTCTCACATTTTAACTCAAAAAAGTATAGCCATGAAAAAATTATTCATCGGGCTGCTCGTAGTAGCGGCCGGAGGAACAGCCTTCTTTTTGCTCAACAAAAAAAAGAACACAACAGAAGTTGCAACAATCAACAAAGAACTGATTATTGGTAAATGGAAAACAGATGCTGTAATGGCAAATGATTCCGGTTTCAATAAGTACAGTTACAGTTTTCAGCAAGGGGGAATCGTTCTTCGTACCCTTAGTGACTCAGTAAAAGCAGACACTACACATTATGAATGGAATAAAGCCAACGAACTGGTATGGTCCCAAAGTACTCCTTCGGAGAAAGAAAAGGTAATCGATTCAGTTGGTACAACTTATTCCGTAGTTAAGTTAACACAGGACAGTTTGCAGGTTCAGTCGAAAGACAGTGTTACCATTCTATTTACTAAGGCTAAGTAATTTTTTGCCGGGAGGAAACACCCTTACTTATTTTCTTCCCGGCAAATTTTATTTGTGCAAAAACAACAAGACCTGCATCTTATCATTCGTAACGAAAAATTTATAGTCATGAAAATCATAATCACTGCCCTGGCAGCCATGCTGCTATTTATTGCCTGTGAGAATAAATCTAAAACTCAAGAATTTAGTGCTCTTACAAAAAACGTTGCAGAAAAGCCTTTAGCTGATGGGGAGTATAAGTTGGAAGAAAATAAAGATTTTATTGCAGATACAGTTGGCAATCAATTCTCACCGGGCGAGCTAGAAAAGAAAAAACAACCCTTGCCATCACAGCCTGTACTAAATCCTGATTGGGATAAGAAAATAATTAAAACGGCTAATCTCAATCTACAGGTAAAGGATTACAATATTTATTATTCCGCATTCCGGGAAAAGGTGAGGAGCCTCGGCGGGTATGTGGCACAGGAAGAACAAACACAATCTGATTATAAGATTGAAAACACATTAACTATTAAAGTACCTGTTGACCAGTTTGACAATGGCGTAGTTCTGCTTACCAATAATGTCGAAAAAATAAATGAACGAAAAATTTCATCGCAGGATGTAACGACAGAGTTTGTGGATACTAAATCAAGAATGGAATCCAAGAAACAAGTAAGACAACGGTATATGGATTTATTGAAGCAGGCAAAGAATATGGAAGAAATTCTAAGTGTTCAATCAGAAATAAATGGCATACAGGAAGAAATTGAATCTGCCGCTGGCAGAATTGAATACCTCAGTCATTCATCAACATTTAGCACCATTAATCTCACTTACTACCAGGTATTGAATTCTTTAGCAAAAGATACTGACAGTCCTTCATTTGGAACAAAACTCAGCAGTGCATTTAAAACCGGCTGGAGCTGGATTGGTGAATTATTTGTGGGCCTTGTTTCTATCTGGCCGCTATTCCTGTTAATCTTTATTTTAATCATTTTTTATAGACGAATGAAAACGGTAAAACCAAAACAAGCCTGATAAACT
>JANMFO010000295.1:0-3015 GCA_031374245.1 Chitinophagaceae bacterium
GTAATGCCATCAAACAAATCTTCTCCCGGATGAATTTCGTAACAAACATCCACACCGCATTCATCAAAATAATTCAGAATAGGCATCCACCGTTTTGCTAATTCTTTAAAGCCTTCTTCCACCAATCCTTCGGGCCGTTGTGGCCAGGGATGAAACGTATGCCATAATAAAGAACCACTGAAAGTAGGATGAGCATTCAGTCCCAGATTTTGCGAAGCCTTAGCACCATATTTTAATTGTTGTACAGCCCACTCAGTTCTGGCTTTTGGATTTTTGCGTAATGCTTCCGGTGCAAAAGCATCAAACAGATCATCATACGCCGGATGCACCGCCACCAACTGACCTTGCAGGTGCGTAGATAATTCTGAAATTTCTAACCCGCAATTATTCACAATACCTTTTATTTCATCTGCATAGGTTTTACTTTCAGCTGCCAGTTGCAAATCTATACACCGGCTATCCCATGTTGGAATTTGTACAGCTCTGTATCCGAGAGCTTCTGCCCACAGGCAAATTGATTTTAAATTATTGAATGGTGCCTTATCACCCATGAACTGGGCTAAGAAAATTCCGGGTCCTTTTATAGTATTCATTGAGAGCTGTTTAAAGTTTAAGGTCTGAGGTTTAACGTTGCTTCAATTTCTAAACTGCTTACAAAGGGATAAATATTTTATGTGGTAAGAACGTTAAGCCTCAAACGTCAAACCGCAAACTTTTAACTTATACTTCAAACGGCGTCCACTTCTCTGCACTCTTTCCACTCTTCACTACATTCTCAATAAATGCCATTCCTCTTACACCTTCCTCCACACCTGGGAAATCGAGCCATTCTTCTTTTGGTTGTTCGCCATTCATTCTTGCACGAAGGGTTAATGCAAAATTGCGGTAATGATTTCCAAATGCTTCCAGATATCCTTCCGGGTGACCGGCAGGTGTACGGCAATTATGTTTTGCAAACGAATTTAAATAACCTGCTCCTGCACGGTATACTTCAGTTGCCTTGTCCAACCATTTAACCAATAATGTATTGGCATCTTCCTGCTTCCATTCCAATCCGCCTTTTTCTCCGTACACTCTTATTTTAATATTATTCTCCTCGCCAGCCGCAACTTGTGTAGCCATTAATACTCCTGTCGCACCATTATCAAATTTTAAAAACACTGCTCCGTCATCATCCAGCATTCTGCCTTCCACCATAATATTCAAATCAGCACACATTTTTTCTGCTTTTAATCCGGTAACATATTCTGCCATATTGAATGCATGAGTACCAATATCACCCATTGCACCTGCAGCACCACTTCTTTTTGGATCGGTTCTCCAGGCAGCTTGTGAGTTACTGCCTTCAATAGATTTACTGAGCCATCCCTGCGGATACTCCACATATACTTTTCTTATTTTTCCAAACATATCCTCTTTGAGCATTTGCTTTGCCTGTTTTACCATGGGATAGCCGGTGTAGGTATGCGTTAATAAAAGTGTGAGGCCGGTTGCTGAGACTTTTTCTTTAAGCTTTTTGGCTTCTTCGAGTGAAAAAGTAATGGGCTTTTCAATTGCCACATTAAACCCTTTGTCCAGCGCCATCATAGCCGGATCAAAATGAACAAAGTTGGGGGTTACAATGCTGACGAAGTCTATTCGTTTATCAGCAGGCATGGCGGCTTCTTTTTCGAGCATCATTTTATAATCAGTATAAATCCTGTCTTCATCAAGAAACAACTCTTTGCCAGAGGCTATTGCCAGTTCCGGGTTAATGCTTAATGCCCCGGCTACTATTTCTACTTGTCCATCCATATTAAAAGCAAGACGGTGTATTGCACCAATAAAAGCATCCTTACCACCACCAATCATTCCCATTCTTAGTTTTCTGTTTTGCATTGCAAACGTTTGTAATTAATAATGTGTATTAAAATTGTGTATGTCACACACTAAATGTGTGTTTAAAAATAGTACATTTAGTTTTTCTAACAATTATATTGTTAAACAAACGATATGCAAGCCATAAATAGAAACCAACTTTTCGTGGGCAGCTGCCTGGCATTATTAGTAACGTCACTTTCATTTGGTATCAGAGCCGGAATACTTGGCAGACTGGGAACTGAATTCGGACTTGATAAAGCAGAATTGGGAACCATTGCCGCTACAGCGTTCTGGGGTTTCCCTTTAGCTGTAATTATTGGTGGGATGATAGTAGATATTATCGGTATGAAACGGTTGCTAGTACTTGCCTTTATTTTTCATCTTGCAGGTATTGTACTCACCATTTTTGCAGGGAGTTTTTCAAATCCCTTCTGGTCGTTATTCATTTCTACTTTATTCATTGGCATTGCCAATGGTACAGTTGAAGCCGCCTGTAATCCATTGGTAACGGCATTATATCCTGATAATAAAAGCACCAAACTGAATCATTTTCATTTATGGTTCCCCGGTGGTATTGTTATCGGTACCCTTATCGTTTATTTCTTCGACAAAGGGGCTATCAGTTGGCAGATACAAGTAGCCATGATGATAATTCCTACATTATTGTATGGATTTATTTTCAGCAAGTTGAAATTCCCTGTTACCGAACGGGTGGCCAGCGGTGTATCAACAGCCGAAATGTATAAATCATTGGCGAATCCTTTATTTATTTTCATGATCATCTGTATGTTTGGTACTGCCATTACCGAATTATTTACCGGTCAATGGATTGATGTTTTATTAAGAAATGTATCAGACAATGCCTTGTTGATACTTACAGTATCTACCGGGGTAATGGTGATAGGAAGAGCTTTTGCAGGACCTGTTATTCATAAACTTGCCCCGCAGGGTGTTTTATTAATGTCAGCCATTGTGGCTACAGTAGGATTGTACCTTCTTGGAAATACATCTGGCAATATGATTTTTGTTGGTGCACTTGTTTTTGGAGCTGGTGTTTGTTATTTCTGGCCTACTATGCTTGGTTTTGTAGCAGAATACCTGCCTAAAACAGGAGCCGTTGGCCTGAACCTGATGGGTGGTGCAGGTATGTTTGCT
>JANMFO010000166.1:0-6793 GCA_031374245.1 Chitinophagaceae bacterium
AATCTCCTATTCTATTTCCCAACTCTGTACTGTTTTTCACTGTTTCTTTATAGTGAATCCCCCCATATACTCTGCTGATTGAACACTCCAGGGATGCCTGATTAAAAGAAGTAAAATCCCGTTGCATACCAATATATCGAAGATCACTTGTATCTGTAAATGCAAAATTATCCCCAAATAGTTTTGTTAATACCGTAGCAGCACAAGCAGATATAGTGCTATGGCCGCTTGTATATTCAGGAAAAGGTGGTGTTTGTAATAAAGGAGACCATGCACTATCTACATACTTATTAATTACTGTTACTGGCCGGATATAATTCCATTTATATTTATTATCCCAACAGGAAACAAATGCTTCAAATAAAGAAACTGCGGTTAATGCATAAGTCTTGGCAATTTTAATTACATCAGCGTTACTTTTTTTTGAAGCAATAGCAGCAATTCCCATCCAATGCCCACCTGGTGTAATTTTCTTATTTGCAAACATCAGATGTCCGGAATGTTCAATGACAAAAGGATTATCATCCCAAAATTTTGCTACTGCCTTTTGTTCTGTTGAAAGATTCTTATTTACATCGTATACATCTTTTACCATTTTAAAAAAAACACTGGCAGTATCCTTGCTATACTTTGGTGGAGCTAATGCTGTAAATTGACTAGCGGAATCGATAACAAAAGGCATCATGGTATTCCAGCAATACTCTACACCATCAAGATAGTCGGGAGGCGTAGGCCGCCATTGTCCCTCTTCCTCACTTCCTAAAAATTTAGGTTTTCCTCTTGTTTGCAGATAATTATCCTTCATCGCCCTGATCAGAATTGTTTTACCAACAGTATCACCAAAAGCAATTGAACGATCATAAATATCCTTAGCAAGATTTTGTTTGAATCTTTCAAATACCTGCTGTTCATAGTTCATTAGTGTGTCAACCGAAAAAGTTACCTTATGCGCTACTGTAAAAAAAGCTTGCGTGGCTGCCAAAGTAAAATCATATTGCCTGTTGGAATCTGGTACCGGCATTTTTTCAAAACCTTTCATTTTCTCTGTCAAAGATTCATTGCCTGGTGCTGCAAACCGTATTGCTTCATAGGAAGCTAATGAGGTATAGGCATATATTCTGCTGGCTACAGGTGGTGTAAATACATCATAAATAATAACCTGTGTCAATTCATCCTGATTCTGATGCAACACAGCTTTACTATCAGGTGCCGTTTCTTTATGCTGGCTACACGATAAAAAAAAGGCAATTAAAAAAAATATTACGGAAACTTTTTTCATATTGTGTCGAATTTTCAGTTATTGAATTATTGCCACATTAAACCTTTTATTGAAACACCCTTACATAATCCACCACCATACGTTGAGGGAAAGTAGTAGTGGCATCCGGCGATCCCGGCCAGTTACCACCCACTGCAATATTGAAAATAAAAAAGAATTCATTGTTGAATGGGTATGTTCCGGTTCCCGGCACATTCGCATTACTGAAGTTTAAAAACATAATATCATCCACCAAAACTTTGATGGAATTAGATGCCCATATAATACTATAGACATGAAACTGCTGGTCAAACGACCCGGTATTGAGCAAATAATTAGCTCCGAAAGATGCATGGCTTGCGGTATTGGCCCCCCAATGCATCGTACCATAAATACGACTGGGTTCATGGCCCAGCATTTCAAGAATATCTATCTCCCCGCAAGCCGGCCAGTTTACCTGGTCTATATTTTTCCCAAGCATCCATAATGCTGGCCATACTCCTTTACCAACAGGCAATTTGGCCCGGATATCAATGCGGCCGAATTTGAACATCTTCTTATTTTTTGTGATCATCCGGGTGGATGTATAGTTAAACGAATTATACAGCTCAGCCCTTGCTTCCAATATCAGATTTCCCTGCGATACAAATACATTTTGTGGTCGGTCTGTATATGATTGCAATTCATTATTTCCCCATCCGTTATTATTATCGGATTCAAATGTCCAGCTCGCAGGATCAATTACTTTGTTTGTAAATTCATCAGCCCAGGCTAAGGTATAGCCAGGATAAGTAAGCGGAGTGCTATATCCTGTATTATTCACCGGAAAATAAAGTCCGTTCTTGTTTACAATAGTACCTGTGGCCTTATTTTTTTGAAGAGTACAGTTTTGAGCATTATCAAGTTGCACGGAAAATACCTGGTCTGCCTTGCGAATGCTGTCTCCGGTAACTGTTACTTCGATCGTTTTTTGTTGTTCGGATGAATTAAATGTAAGGGTTCCGGAAGCCGGGATAAAATCTGTAGTGGCCAAAGCAGTGCCAGGTTCAGTCGTATACTTCATAGTAACTGTTGTACTTGCAGGCTTATTAAGTGAAACGGTAAATCGGTACACAGAGGAGGATGTTTTCCTTTCTTCTGTAATGTCTTCAATGCTAGCAATAACGCCAGGATCTGCAACATTAGTTCCCTTCTTACTGCATCCTGTAATAATACTGCAACCAATATAGATTTTGATTAGTAAAAGAGGTAGTGCTTTCATTACTTTTCTTTTAAAATAAAGGTTCAATCTTTCTTGATTCTCCGATATTGTTTGTAATAATAATATTTTTTACATTCTTGTTTATCCAAATTAGGCGGCTGCTTTGCGAAAGGAAAGAAGCACCATAATTGCATTCCATTTTTTGTTTCCTGCCGTCTGCAAAATTTAATATCGCATAACTGTCATTAGCATTCATTCGAACATATTTGCCGGATTGCCTTTTTTTGTACAATTGTACACTACCCTGATTTTGAGTGCCCGCCAGCAGATAACTACTATCAGCACCTGCCAGTGTTGCCAGCCCTTTACCATTTCCATTAATAAAAACACCACTCTGAAGAATCGATAAGGCAGTAAAATTACCTTTACCATCTCCTTTAAGTACCAGGCCATTTAATGCATCATATCTTCCAAGAAAAGGATCGGTACCATAATCGTTCGTATTAAATGCAACATCAAGATTACCGTCACCATTAAAATCATCTGCTACCATTCCATTCAATATTGAAAGCTGTGCCATGGCTGGCAAAGGCTTTATATTAAAACGACCATTTCCTTCATTTTGTATATATGCCGATGACATATAGTTTGCAGAAAGCATAATGGCATCTTTTCTTTTTGCATCCGGTAATATTTTATCCATTGTTGCAGTTGCATAGGATTTGTAGTTTTGAAAATCTCTCCTTGTGCCTAAGATTTGTTTTATCATATCATCCCTCCCATGTGCAGGAAATTCATACCATCCTGCATCTTTCTGCAAATTGTTTAATAAAAATAAAGAGGGTATTGCATCAAAACTTCCATTTCCATCAAAGTCTTTGGCATAAATATTAACAGGCCTCTTTTCCGAAGCTCTGAAAAAGGAATTAAGTCCAAAATTGCCTGCTATGTAATCTATATCACCATCATTATCAAAATCACCCGGGGCAAGGCTGTTCCACCAGCCTGTATAATTACTGATACCAGAATTAAAAGTAGTATTTACAAACTTTCCTTTTTCATTATGCAGAAAAGTAACCGGCATCCACTCACCTGATAGCACAAGATCCAGCCAACCATCGTTATCATAATCTGAAAAAACTCCATCGCAGGTAAGGCCAATACTAATCAATGATGGTGCTACTTCTTTTGTAACGTCCGTAAAATGTAAGGCCCCGCTTTTTGAATCATTCCGATAAATAAAGCTGCTTACAGGTTTTGGATAAGTATGGGGATCTACCCTGCCGGCAATAAAGAGATCGAGATCACCATCTCTATCGTAATCAGCTGCCCGTACACAAAACTTACTTGTATAATTTAATGGCAGCGCAGTAGTATCAACGGTAAATAGTCCTTTACCATTATTCAAATAAAGTATGTCGGTATACGATTTTGTACCGCTTTCGTACTGGTAGCCGCCGGCAGATATGTATAAATCCAGGTCATTGTCGCTGTCTGCATCAAACAGAAGTAAACCTCTATCTTCTGATTTTTTTTGTTCCGCCATATCAGCATTAAGTAAAGGCTTAGTGGTAAAGCGACTATCCGCATTTTGAGTAAATATCATTGGGCTATAGCCAGAAACCCCACCAGTAATAAAGTCCTCCAACCCGTCACCATTTATATCGCCTGCGGCAATGCCCGGGGTATATTCTGATAATTTATGTGGTAATAATTTCTGTATGTTAAAGTCAACAAAATCCCGTTGCCGATGAATATAATTTATTCCGCTCCTATTAGTTATATTAGTAAACCATGAATCAGTTGAAATCAACGGCAATTGATTTGTATTATTTGTAACTGCATTTTTTATATCAATCGTTATAGATTTATCAGGAGAAATGTTTGTCAGCGTTTGCCTGCGGCTACCTGGCCACTGCACTACAATAGAATCGATGACAGGGTTTTTACCCAGACCAATATGTAATACAGACGGCTGTGAAGAGATATAGCCCCTGAAAGGATTATTATTATACGTCTGAACAATATTTTTTTGATAGATATTTACTATAGCCCCTATTCCATTTCGGTTTTTTTCGGGCCCGGAAAAATTAATACTAACGAAGTGTAATTTATTATCCTTACTATTGATACTATTCTCATATACCACTGCAGGATCACTAATATTATTGATTACAAAATCAAGATCCCCATCATTATCCAGGTCCGCATAAACTGCGCCATTTGAAAATGAAGGTTCCTCCAATCCCCATTCTTTTGTTTTATCAGTAAACTTCAGCTCCCCTTCATTTTTATAAATATAATTGTGAATTTTAACTTCAGGGATTTCCTCCAGCATATCCTTTTCCGAAGTAAGCTGATAAGCCTGGTTACGATAAGTCATAAAATCACGGTCGGTAATGTCTTTGGGAAATCCATTAGTGAATATTATATCCTTATTACCATCATTATCAAAATCAGCCACTAACGGTGTCCAGCTCCAGTCAGTTTCAGCAACACCGGCAAAAAAACCTGCATCAGCAAAAACAGGATGTGAAACTGTATCCTGCTGACCAACTGTAGGGCCGAGATTTACCTGCAACATATTCCTGGTATATTGATATTGATACCCATATTGTTCAGTATTTTGATACATCTGGTAACTAACAGGAGCCTGGAACATTTTTTTTCGAAGATTATCCTGCGGAGCCATGTCTACCTCTATTACATCCAAGAGTCCATCATTATTAATATCTACCGCATCACTACCCATTGAATTGGCAGCAGCATGTTTAAAATATTCTTTTGCATGATCTGTAAAAGTTCCATCCTTATTATTTATATATAAAACATTGCTTGAAATGTAATCGTTAAGCACTAAAATATCCTGCCAGCCATCGTTATTGGCATCAAAAATATCTGCTGCATGCGTATATCCTTCTATCAATATACCGGCTTCTCTTGAAACGTCTTTATAAACAGGATGTTTTAAAGCATCATTCCAATCATTACGATATAATTTACCGGTGCTTGGATGTTCCCCATTCAAATTTCTTGGGCGGAAAGTATTAGCGTACTCGTCTTTAATAATATGGTTTACCCCGATGTAAAGATCAAGATCTGTATCATTATCATAATCAAAAAAATAAGCCATGGTACTTTGGGTAGTATCGGCAAGGCCATATTCTTGTGCCAAATTTTTAAATACAGGCACCTTGTTTTCATTGAAACCCTGGTTTACATATAAAATGTTGATACGGTCCTTCGGATCACTTTTTGCCGTTGCACATACATACATATCAAGCAGGCCATCATTATTAATATCAACTACTGCAACTCCTCTGCTCCAATTACCATCACCATCTGTTTTTGAAATAGTGGTAATATCCTCAAACTCCATTTTCCCTTTGTTCAGGTATAATTTATTAGACACCATGTTACCGGTAAAATAAAGATCCTGCAATCCATCGTTATTAAAATCTCCAACACCCACACCACCGCCATTATAAATATTGGCAAAATCGAAAATATTTACCGAATCATTTTCTGAAATAGTGTTAGTAAAAGTTATATGCGTTTTATCAGGGCTCAGTTTTACAAACCCTGATTTTTTACTGGTACAGCTACCAACCAGTACGGCAGATACAATCAAAAGAATAAATAATCTTAGCATGGAACGATTAATCACCTCAATAAAATTTAGAAGTTGAGAGAATACAAAATGGTGTAAATAAAATACTTTCAACTGTAATAATTATAAAAAAAAAACTGTTCTTTTGTAAATTAATGAAAAAAGGCAGGCCGTAACGGACCTGCCTTAATCAATAGAAAATTATTTTAACTATTATGGCTTAATAAAGCCTTTACCTAAATCAATCTGTTGCTGTGGCACCGGATAATAATCCTTAGCCGGAGATGCAAAAGAAGGAACCGGATTTTTCAGTAATACCTGATAAGGTAATGGGCTTTCATACCCATAATAGGCGTTGATCTCAGTAGCCGCAATACCCCATCTTACCAGATCAAAGAAACGACCACCTTCCAAACCTAATTCCAGTTGACGTTCTAACCGAACAGCTGCACGGGCCTCTGTTTGATTAGCAAATGCTACTGTATAAGGTTCTGTTTTTGGTGTTCCAAATCCTGCAGGAACAGGAACAGTCGTTGTGTTTTTCGCCCTGTTACGTACCCTGTTGATTAGATTAAATGCTACTGGAAGAGAACCAGCTTCTATCTCAGCTTCAGCTAACATAAGCAGTACATCTGAAAAACGTATAAGATTCACATTTAGTGCTACACCACCAGCAGCAAACCAGATTGAGGCATCATGAAATGCACCTACTTGTCCCTGCCGT
>JANMFO010000189.1:0-4065 GCA_031374245.1 Chitinophagaceae bacterium
CCGCAAATTGCGGAACGGCTAACTATTTTTCAGAAAGAAAATTAATACGGAAGTAGAGATGTGTGTGAATTACCCAATGGCCCTGTCCAAACAATTTTCATGTAATAAACTCCGGCACCAGGGCAGGATGTTGCATTACCATTTGCATCTAGTCCAAATGTAACAGCCGCATTATAAAGCGGAGTTGTATGCTGTACTTTGCCACTCACTAACCGGAGACTGCAGCTCTGCCGTACAATAAGTGGTTCTGCGATAGCTGTTGTAAATGCATTTCCGAAACGGTTGGTTCCCCATTCAGTAATTCCTGTTACGTTTCCTGCTGTATGCGTACCTGTAGTGGTAATATTAACTCCATTATCATAGCTAAACACTCTTTGTCTTCCAACCTGCCAGTTACGTTGTGATAAATCATCAAACGTTACCGACATATTGCTGCTGGTAATACGATGAGTGATTGTTCCTAATACTGGTACATTAATAAGAAGCCCACCGCTTACATTGGTGTAAGATTGTGTACCGTTGATGGTAATACTTTTATTATCACTTACACGGGTAACTTTAAAATTCTGGAAGCTTACATTTAGTACAGCACCAGCATTTTTCCAACGTACTCCTGATTCCATCGAAATAACAATCACCCCTGTACGGGTACGTGTGCCAGGACAGTTTGTTCCGTTATAGGTTATAGTGATTGTTCTGGGATTGCTCAATGTATCAATAACCACATCAGCATCGCAGATGATTGATAAACCTTCAGTTCCCTGACGGCCGGCAAATCCAGAAGTAACTTCCAATGCAAGGTTTGCATCATTAGCTACGGCATCTATTTCACTTGAAAAACGGGACTGATCATCTGAATGAACAGTAGTTTCAGTGGTGTAATCAGTTTCAGGAGTTGCATCTTTTTCCTTTTTACAGGAAGTAAAGAAAAGTGATGAAGAAAAAACTACTGTTGCCAGTAAAAAAATTCTGGTTTTCATAATCGGGGTTTAGATTAATAGTTTAAAAATGACAAGCTACAGACCGGCTGCACACTTGCGGGTTTAATAATAGAAAAATTTATCCGGAGAATAGTTATCAACAGTAATGTCAGCTAAGTAAAAAAGTATTTAGTACAGTGAAGCGATTGAAAAACTACGTTGGTGAAGTTGAATTTTTACGTTTATCAGTATTAAAAGCAAGAAAGAGTTTTCTTCATCAGCCAATCGGTCTGAGCATCATCGCCAAGCATAAACACATGGGTTGCGAATTTTTCAAATCCCCATTTGGTATAAAAATCAATAGCCCGTTGGTTATGCGCCCATACTCCCAGCCAGATGACATCCTTCTTTTTCTCCATAGCTATAGCAATGCATTGTTGCATCAGCACTTTCCCAACTCCTTTTCCAATGGCATTGGTAGTGGCATATATCCGGGCAATCTCAATTGCATTTACTAGTTCCGGCGAATCAGCACTTTGAAGCATCCGCACATACCCAACCGGTTCATCTCCGTCATAAGCTAAAAAGAAAATACTACCTGGCATACCAACCTCTTTCATCAATGCTTCTTTGGTAAACGTTTCATTCATGAACATATCCATATTCTCCTTTGTGTTGGATGCAGCAAAGGTTTCATAAAAAGTCTGGCGGCTCATGTCAGCAATTAGTTCTGCATCGGCAGTGGTGGCAAAACGAATAGTTATCATTTCGGAAAGATAAAAAAGAATTTAAGATTTGAATAAGGTTGAGGTAAAATCATATTCATCTGTAACAATTTTATCAGCCTGATTTTTTTAGTGATAAATTTGTACAAATAGTACAACATTGTCTGAAACAGCAACACACTACCCTGTCATCATCATTGGTGGCGGCCCTATTGGTCTGGCCTGTGCATTGGAAGCAAAGAAAGCCGGCATTAAACACCTGGTACTGGAGAAAGGCACTCTTGTTAATTCATTATATAATTACCCGATCAACATGACCTTTTTCTCTACTTCTGAACGATTAGAGATTGACAACATTCCTTTTGTATCCAATAATGCCAAGCCTACCAGAAATGAAGCATTGGAATATTATCGCCGGGTTGCAGTATCCGGTCAATTGAATATTCATCTCTTTGAAGAAGTAGTAGAAGTAACGAAACAGGAAACTGCTTTCAATATTAAAACAAGCAAAACAAATTATACTGCTGATTATATAATTATCTGCACAGGCTTTTATGATATACCCTATTTACTAAATGTGCCCGGAGAAGATTTACCTAAAGTAACACATTACTATAAAGATCCTCACTTCTATGCATTTCAAAAAGTACTGGTCGTGGGTGCACAAAATTCTGCGGTAGATGCAGCATTAGAAACCTGGCGCAAAGGTGCAGAAGTAACAATGGTGATCCGCAAAGAAGAGATTGGGCAACGTGTAAAGTATTGGGTACGGCCTGATATTATTAACCGAATCGAAGAAGGTGCTATCAAAACCTTTTACAATTCATCCATCACAGAAATAAGAGAACTGGAAGTGGATATACAAACTCCTGATGGTATCGTCACCATTGCTAATGACCGGGTTATTGCTTTAACCGGCTATCAACCCAACCTGCAATTTTTGCGCAGCATGGGTATTCAGCTTTCAGATGATGAAGCAATGAGCCCGGTAATAAATCCGGAAACTCATGAAACGAATGTAAAAGATATTTTTCTCGCCGGTGTAATCTGCGGTGGCATGAATACGCATCGCTTATTTATTGAAAATTCCCGGGAACATGCGGTGAAGATTATTGAAACTATTAAGCAGCGTAGTTTATAATACTACAAATTATTAACTCTCGGCTGCATTCCGTATAAAATCATCAGCCATAACAATTTTATAATATTAAAATATCATTTAAAATATAAACTTTTTATTAATAAGTACGAAAATCATCTTATGTATAAAAAATAATTTAGCATACTAATATATTTCTTCCTATCTTTTATATCTCATCTTTCAGTTCGCCCCTATCTACGACTCTACCCTCCATTTTTTAACCACATAAACAACCAAAAACATGAAAAAGATTTTTCTTCTTTGCATGCTTGTTCCTTTATTGGGAATGAGCCAGACAAAAAATGTTATGAATTCATTCCGGGTTTTTTCCAAGCCCGACAAAAGTGCAGAATTCGAAAAAGGATTGATGGCGCATGCCCAAAAATACCATAAGGGCAATTGGAAATGGCGGGTATTTGAAATCCAAACCGGACAGGATGCTGGTGGTTTTCATATAACAGAAGGCCCTTTGAGTTGGGGAGAGTTTGATAGCCGTGGTAACCTTGGCGCTGAACACACTGCGGACTGGAATAAAAATGTAGCGCCTTTTACCACCGGTATGGGAACCCAGAGCTATTCTACGTTTAATGAAGATTTGAGTACAGTTCAATTAACTGATTATGCTGATAAAATTATTATCAGTCATATGTACCCGAAACCCGGCATGCTCAATGGAGTAACTGAATTAATAAAGAAACAGAAAAAAGTCTGGGAAACAAGCAATGAAAGTGTTGCAGTTTATTCAGCTGCCTTTTCTGGCCCACCACAATATACTGTTGTTACAAGGCTGAAAGCCGGGCTTAAAGAATTAGATGATTCATACAGAAAACCATTTGCAGAAAGATATAATGCTGCACATGGTGATGGTGCCTGGGCTAAATGGCTGGAAGATTATGCAAAAAATGTGGAGAGTCGCTGGAGTGAAATGCTTTTTTACAGAGCCGATCTTAGTTCAAAATAAAATTGCTGTTTAATAAATAAAGATGATATAACAAAGAAACCCCTTCAAGGATGAAGGGGTTTCTTTGTTATATACCTGCTACTAACAATTTTCAATTACCATTGCTGATGCGCCACCCCCACCGTTGCATATACCTGCAGCGCCATACTTCGCCTTATTTGCTTTCAATACATTTATCAGCGTTACAATAATTCTTGCACCGCTGCATCCCAGCGGATGACCTATTGACACCGCTCCCCCATGCACATTTACTTTTGCCGGATCAAGCTTCATACGTTTGCTGTTTTCAATACCTACCACAGCAAATGCTTCATTCAA
>JANMFO010000257.1:0-14495 GCA_031374245.1 Chitinophagaceae bacterium
CACCTGGTCCTGCTGGTAGGGCCGGTCGCCCTTGTGCAGGCCGGTGGCGGCCATCAAACGGTAGGCCACGGGGCTGGCCAGGGGCAGGGTCGCACTCATGGCGCGGCACTATAAACTCCAGTGCTTGATGAACGACGCTGCCGACACCGATCTCAACCTCCGTTCACCGCAGCGCCGGCTGATTGAATTGCGCATGGAGCATGCCGATCTGGACGCCCTGATCGACCGCGCTGTTGAGCATGCGCCGCTCGACGACCTGGCTTTGCGCCGCTTCAAGAAACGCCGGCTGCGCTTGCGTGACCAGATCAGCCAGTTGGAGGTGGAGCTTGATCCACCTCAGCCGGCGTGATCGCACAGCGCAGGGCGTGCAGGCGATGAGTTCGCCTGAAGCCTCTCAAGGAAATGTGGCTTTGCCACTTTCCTCGATCCCCGCGGGGGACGGCCGGCTTCGGCCGGCCTTGGGGCGCTCAGCAGCACCGGATGCCAGCTGGGGTGATGACAGCAGCCACCGGCCCAGTGACCTGGCAGACCGGACCCGCAGCGCCCTCAGCCCCAGCGGCGCGTTGGCCCAGGCCGACCCGGGTTTTGTGGAGCGTGAGCCGCAGCTGCTGCTGGCCGATGCGATGGCCCGCGCCATTGAAGACCGCGCCACCCTGGTGGCCGAAGCCGGCACCGGCGTGGGCAAGACGTTTGCCTACCTGGTGCCGCTGTTGCTGAGTGGCCGGCGTGCGCTGGTGAGCACCGCCACCAAGAGCCTGCAAGACCAACTCTTTTTGCGCGACCTGCCACGCCTGCGGGATGCATTGGGCCTGCCGCTGCGCATTGCGTTGCTCAAAGGCCGGGGCAGTTATCTGTGCCTGCACCGGCTGCAGCAGGCGCGTGAAACCGGCAGCCTGCCCGACCGGTTTGCAGTGCGTGCGCTGGCCCGTGTCGAGACCTGGGCCCATGCCACCAAGACCGGTGACATGGCCGAGATCGAAGGCCTGGACGACCGCTCACCGGTGATCCCGCTGGTCACCTCCACCCGCGACAACTGCCTGGGCCAGGAGTGCCCACAGTTCCGTGATTGCCACGTGGTCAAGGCCAGGCGTGACGCGATGGCGGCCGATCTGGTGGTGGTTAACCACCACCTGTTTTTTGCCGATCTGACGCTGCGTGACAG
This sequence comes from Chitinophagaceae bacterium, assembly GCA_031374245.1. Classification (GTDB taxonomy): domain Bacteria; phylum Bacteroidota; class Bacteroidia; order Chitinophagales; family Chitinophagaceae; genus JJ008. The sequence continues at coordinate 1,163 of JANMFO010000257.1, forward strand.
CGGTGCGGCCGAGCTGCTGCCCACGGTGGACGCCGCCGTGTTTGACGAGGCCCACCAACTGGTGGAAACCGGGCTGCAGTTTCTGGGCACCTTGTTGTCCACCAACCAGGTGCTGGACTTTGGCCGCGACCTGCTGGCCGCCGGCCTGAGCCACGCCCGTGGCCTGGCCGAATGGCATGTTCGATGATACTGTTTCAGCTGCGCCGGTTCTTATTTTCGCAATCACTGTACCTATTGGTACTACATCATTCACCTTGAATAAAATTTCTTCTATCACACCAGCGGCGGTGCTTGGTACTTCGCTGTCCACTTTATCCGTTGCAATTTCCAACAGCGTTTCATCCATTTGAATAGTATCACCGGGTTGCTTGAGCCATTTCAGCACAGTTGCTTCCATGATGCTCTCACCCAGTTTCGGCATTACTAAATCAACAACAGCCATAGTATTTTTATTTGTTTACCAGCAATAGAATAAAACTCATCGTCCCTTGCGTCGCACACTTTTACTGAAGTAACACAACTCGTCCCGTCCGAAGGCGGGAGATGAACCGGAATGACAAGCAATTTTTAACCGGCCAAAGGTAATGATTTGGTTATTATCAGGCTATCAACTGTTAGCAAGAATAAATTTTCGCAGAAAATTCAGCGCATTGTTCGCTGTAATGGTGATATTTCGTTGCCGGTCAAACCGAAGATTGAGTTTCAGGGTCTCTACTTTCTGGTTATTGCCAGCGGCAATCCAGACTGTGCCGACAGGTTTTTCTTCACTGCCGCCATCCGGCCCCATAATACCGGAAGTCGCTAAGGCGAAGTCAACATTCAATTCTTTTATCGCACCAATTACCATTTCTTTTACCGTTTCTTCACTCACCGCACCTGCAGTCATCAGCGTATTATGTTGTACTCCCAATACATTTTCTTTTATTTCATTGGCATAGCTAACCACACTGCCTTTATAATACACCGATGAACCTGCAATACTGGTAATTAAATGGGCAATATAACCACCGGTGCAACTTTCGGCAGTAGCCATCGTTTTTCCTTTTGCTTTCAGGATTTGTCCAACCACTACTTCCAGCCCTTCGTCTTTATTGGTAACCAGGAAATCATTTACCAGATTCTGTAGTTTTTCAAAATAGGGAAATAGTTCTTTCTCCACTTCCTCTTTATTGTTTCCCTTCGAAGTCAACCTCAGTTTCACCATGCCATAATTTGGCAGATAAGCCAGTTTGATGTGTGATGGTAAGGAAGGTTCAAAATCTTTCAATAGCTCTGCCAATTGCGATTCACCTTGTCCAAAAGTAAAAGCTGTACGATGAACAATGGCTGGCATTTCAAAGGCTGAGAGCAAATAAGGAATCACCTGATTTATTATCAATCCTTTCATTTCATGAGGAACGCCAGGCAACGAAATAAAAACTACCCCATCTTTTTTAAATAACATTCCGGGTGCAGTTCCTCTTTCATTATGTAATACAGTACAAACATCAGGCACTTCAGCCTGTTTCAGGTTTCGTTCCAGCATCGGGCCGGGCCGGCGAAATACTTTTTCAAATAAGTGTTTTACATTTTCCAATACTTTTTCATTCACTACCAGTTTGCCGCCAAAGTATTTACAAAGCAACGGTTTGGTAATATCATCTGCCGTAGGGCCGAGGCCACCCGTAATGATGATTATTTGTGATTGTTTACTTTCTTCACCAAGGGCTTTCCAGATATCATCATACACATCGCCTACGGCCAGTCTCCGTTTTACCCATACACCAATTTTATTCAGTTCCTGGCCTATAAAAGCACTGTTGGTATCAATGGTCTGGCCTATCAGTAATTCATCGCCGATGGTGATGATGGAAGCATTAACAGCAGTTGCACTCATTATTAGGATATGATTAGAACAAAATGATTTAATTTGAACGCAAAGTTATAACCACTTAACTATGAAAAAAGTTTTACTTTTTATTGGTTGCTGTCTACTGGTTGCTGCATTATCAGCTCAAACCATTACTCAAAAATTACAAAAAGCCTTTCAACAGTTTGAAAACGACAGCCAGTTAAAACATGCCATCAGTTCTTTGTATGTGATAGATGCTAAAACTGGGCAAGTAGTATTTGATAAAAATGCACAGGTGGGATTGGCACCGGCCTCTACACAAAAAATTATTACCAGTGTTACAGCTTTTGAATTGTTGGGGAGGGATTATCGGTATAAAACTGATATCATTTTGAATGGCCGAATGTCTCATGATACATTATTTGGGGATATAATTTTTAGAGGAGAAGGCGACCCCACGTTTGGGTCATGGAGATATCCAGGTACAACCAGGGATAAAATTCTTCAATCCATTGTTTATGTGTTAAAAGATGAAAATGTAAAAAATGTAACTGGTAATATAATTGTTGATGATTTAAATTTCGAAACTCAAAGTATACCTGATGGATGGATATGGCAAGATATAGGGAATTATTATGGTGCAGGAGCTGGAGCTCTTTGTTGGAACGAAAATCAATATGAAATAGTTCTTGAACCCGGTAATAAAATCGGGGCATCTACGAAAATAATTAATACAATTCCAACTCTCGAAGTATATTCTTTAATAAATGAGATAAAGACCGGTCCAAAAGGAAGCGGAGATAATGGGTATATTTATATAGCTCCTTATACAATCAATGGTTTTTTAAGGGGGACAATTCCTCTGGGGGAACAAAACTTTAAGATTTCAGGTTCTTTCCCAAATCCATCAGGGCAGTTTAATAAAGAACTTGAGAAAAAATTATCTGCGCATGGGATTACTGTAAATAACAAGTATATGACAGGACTCGATTTTATTACTAATAATAAAGAACCTAATTACAAAGGCATTTCTGTTTTTTCTCAAGTTTCCCCTTCTCTCGATTCCATTATCTACTGGCTCAATAAAAAAAGCATTAACCTTTATGCAGAAGCATTAATAAAAACATTTGCTTACGAAAAACAAGGTTTTGGTTCAACAGACAGCGGCGTAGCTATTGTAAAGAAATTCTGGAAAGACAAAGGCTTGGATGAAGACGAACTGAATATTTATGACGGCTCTGGGTTGTCGCCACTTAATCGTATTACTACTCATGCACAGGTAGAGATTTTAAAATATGCCAAAACCAAAGCCTGGTTTCAATATTTCTATAATTCTTTACCTGATTACAACGGTATGAGAATGAAAAGTGGTACTATCAGCGATGTAAAAGGGTTTTGTGGGTATCACAAAGCCAACAATGGAAAGGAATATATTTTTTCTTTCTTAGTTAATAATTACAGCGGCAAAACATCCGGGGTGGTTAATAAGATGTATAAGGTGCTGGATGAGTTAAAATAGTCAGGAGTCGATAGTCTTTAGTCAGGAGTTAGAGAAAACCCTATCTTCATCTACAAACCATTTCTCATGAAAGAGCAGAATTATAAAAATCATACACGACTTGTTGCCGGTTATCATGGCGTTACTGCAATATTAATACTGGCATTTCTTGTTGGCAGTATCATCACTTTTGTGCATGCAGATCATAATGTGAAACATGCTGCAATGATAATGATTGTTGGTGCGGTAGCCATGATTGGTTTGTTCTGGTATGCAAGGGTGTTTGCATTAAAAGCTCAGGACAGAGCTATCCGTGCCGAAGAAGATTTCCGTCATTATATTCTGACCGGGAAACCATTTGACAAACAATTGGGGTTAGGCCAAATCATTGCCCTTCGTTTTGCCAGTGATGAAGAATTTCCGGCATTAGCAAAAAAAGCAGTGGAAGAAAAGCTTTCTCAAAAGCATATCAAACAATTGATACAAAACTGGCGGGCAGACTATTACCGGGTGTAGAACATATGAGTTGAACTTATTAGTGTGCTTTGTGTCTTTGTGGGAAGCTCTCTAAAACCCAAAACGATTTAGAAAGGACATATTCATCTGTAATAACCATGGCGATGCAATAGCTACTATCCAAATAAGTAAGATTAAGATTTTGCCGGCAATGGATACATCCTGTATTAAATGACGATGCAGTAAGTTCTGAATTGTAGTCATTATTTTTTCTTCTTTATGACTGTATTCATACGGCGGTGCTGGCTCCACATCTTTAAAAGCAGGGTGTTCTTCAATTATTATATTCTTGATTTTCCAATAGTCTTCATCAGGTAATTGTTCATACTCAAGGTCAGTATTGATGCCTTCTGTTTCAATTCTTTTTTCAATATTGGTAATTTTCTTTTCACCAAATAACCGGAGCAGCATCATGCCTGGAAAAATCAGCAGGGGGTAAAAAGGTTTGCTCATGCCAAACAAGGCAATCCAGATTAAAAAAAGGATAGATAAAAAAACAAATCCCTTACTCACAATGCTTTCTTCATCAAGGAAAACCCTGTTTAATAGTTGGCCGCCGTCCAAAGGATAAACAGGAATAAGATTTATCAGGTTCAGGATAATGAACGCCATGGAAATGGTATAGAAAGGAATGCCGGCAATTGAAAGCTCCGGATTTTTTTGATAAAGCAAATAAAGAACGATACCGAAAATAATTCCGGGTAATGGCCCTGCCAGTAATATAACAGCAGATTGTTTTTGTGATATTTCTCTTTTAGTACCCGATACGTAAGCCCCGAGTAATGGAATAAAGAAAATTCCCAAATCGCTATACTTGAAAAATTTCATGGCCAGAAAATGACCCAGCTCATGAATCATTACAATCGCTGTAATGAGCAGAAGTATTTTATAACTCGGGAAAATATAAAAGCCCAGTATCAGGTAAAGTGTAAGGCTTAAAAGCGAACGTAACCAGATATTGGTTTGCTGGTCTGGTTTTTTAAACTTTGGCGGATAGCTGGTTAAATTTTCAGGTGACGAAAACTGTTCTTCAGGGTTCGGCTCAGACAAAGGTTCAGGCAATTGCTCCATTAAATGAAATTAGGTAAAATAAGGTTGTAGTTTTTCCAGCATTTGTTCCGGCATCGTAGTTCTTTTCATGCCGTTGGCTTCCATAAAATATAAAATAATTTTGCCAACGGCTAACAATTCCTGTTGCTCATTATAAACTTCATGATGGAATTCAATTTTATGATGCACCGGCAATTCTTTCAGGATGGTTCTTACAGTCAGCAGGTCATCATACTTCGCAGGACGAAAATAACGGCAATGCACATCTATTACCGGCATAATGACTCCCATCTTTTCCATATCGGCATAAGTAAAACCTAATTGCCGGATTGATTCAGCCCGTGCCGATTCAAAATACGGAAAGTAATTGCTGTGATACACTACACCCATCTGGTCTGTTTCAGCATAGCGTACCCTTATTTGTGTATCAGTTGAAAACATACTATTTAGTTTTCATTTGTTGATTCAAAAGTAAGTTGGTCTGCTTCGTTTTTCCTGATAAACCACCCGCAAATGTCTTTTGAAAAATAAAGTACTACCAGTCCGATAATAGTTTGAACAGCTGCAGTTTTAAACTGGTATTTGCTGACAGGGGATGTATCAGAATCATACATATTTCTCCCGCCAACTTCTTTTTTAAAGGTATCAAACAGGTACAAAATTATTTCTGCTATATTGGAAAGTATTGTTACAGCTGCAATACCTATTAATATCACATGGAGTAAAGAACGTTTGTCGATTTTTACAGCAATTGTTTCATTAGCAGAATCTTTACTGATATAAGTGGCAATCTGTCCGCTTCTTTTTATCAGAATAACAAAACAGATTGCATATACTGCAACAAATAGTAGTGTAGGTAAGAGAGCATCGAAAAAATCACCACTATTTTGGAAGCTGTAAAATATCTGTACAATGGCCGATAAAATGCTCTCAAAAAATTTGTAACCGAAAATCAGACCGATAATCAGAATGCTGTATTCAATTAGTTGTGCTCTTTTCATAGCATGGAAGATAATAACTATTTCCCTATCAGTTTATCCATACTTATTTTACCAGGTCCTGTAAACAAAAGAGCAATATAACCGGCAAGATATAAAGCTGCATGTTCTCCGTCTCCAAATATTTCCCCTTTATGAGCAATAAAAAGGGCTACTGACATTACAACAATTAATGGCAAGGTAGCCAGACGTGTCATTAACCCCAATACAATAAAAACGGCACAGAAAAATTCTGCAAAAATGGTCAATCCCATGTATGCAGGTCCGCCAATATGAAAAGGGTCTGTGAAAGTGGAGGATTTGGCTGCAAAATTCATCAGCTTTTTAAAACCATGCGGAATCATTAATCCGCCCAAAGACAAACGAAGTAAAAGGAGGGCAAATGAAATAGAATTATCAGAATACCTGGTATTGAAAAGTTTTTTCATGGGTTGATTTTAGAAGGCAATATTAGCAAAAAGCTCCGAGCTGTTAGCTGCGAAGTACGAGACATAAAACCAATGTTTCCTTTTTTGTGTGGAAGAAACTTTATAACTGAAGTCCCGAAACTCGTAACTCAGCACCCGTAACTGTCCGAAACTACCAACAAAATGTTAAACCATTCTCAATAAGCGACTTATCCACACCTGTTTGGAATGATGTTTGGGTTACCCTGAAATAATTTGAATATTCGCAACGTTAATCCACCAATCGGTAAAATGGACTTTCCAACATGAAGAACAAAAGTTTTCTTGCAATAGCTATTCTCCTCAACGTTTCTGTTTTTGCCCAACAAACCCGTTTCTATTCTGACCCGGAGTCAACCTTCAAAGAGGCAAAAGAGTATTTTCAAAAAGAGCAATACAGCCTTGCCTATCCTTTGTTCAGGCAGCTGAAGGAAGCGGTAAGAGAAACGGATAAAGTAAACACACCTGTTACTGTTCAGGAGATTAATTACTACAGTGTGGTTTGTGCTTTAAAACAAAATGAAGGGAGGGCAGAAGAAGAAGCCCAGGAATATATAGAGGTGGAGAAAAATACAGCCAGGGTTCAAATGATGAGTTTTCATTTGGGAGAATTTTATTTCCGGGAACAACAATTTGCTGATGCGTCCCGCCAGTTTGAACAAACTAACATTACGAACCTGAGCAACCGTGAAATTTCTGATATGAAATTTCAGCAGGCTTATTCTTATTTTACGTTACAGCGTTTTGCAGAAGCAAAGCCATTGTTCAATAGCATCCGCAGTATTAAAGATGATCCGAATTATATGGATGCAAACTATTATTACGGGTTTTTGGCTTTCCGGGATGCACAGTACAGAGAAGCCTTAGAATCTTTTAAAGTGGTGGAAAATGAAAAGAACTATGCTACTGTTGTTCCTTATTATATCGCACAGATATACTACGTACAGGGAAAGAAGGATGAAGCCATTACGTATATCCAGAACAAATTACAATCGGGCAGTAATACACAGTATTATGATTTGGAATTGAAACAAATGCTGGGTCATGCTTATTTTGAAAGAAAAGAATATGCTAAAGCATTGCCATATCTGGCAGACTATGTTGGTCGTTCTAAAAAAGTTAGAAGAGAAGATTTGTATGAATTGTCTTATTCATATTACCAGGGCAATCAATTGTCAAAAGCTATTGATGGGTTTAAACAATTGAGTGGTAAAGATGATTCCTTAAGTCAACATGCTATGTACTTGTTAGGCGATGCGTATTTGAAGACAGGACAAAAAGCGAATGCAAGGAATGCCTTCCTTTTCTGTTCTTCTAACAGCAGTAATACAAAGCAAAAAGAAATTTCTAAATACCAGTATGCGAAACTTTCGTATGAGTTAGGTTACCAGGATGAAGCATTGAACAGCCTCAGTTCTTTTTTAGCTGACTATCCCAATTCAACTTATAATGGCGAGGCAAAAGAATTGCTGGTGGATGTATTGGCCAATACCAACAATTACAGGGATGCACAAACCTTGCTGGAAAGTTTAAATAAACCTTCTGAAAATGCAAAAAGAGTGTATCCAAGAATTTTATATGGCCGTGCAACTGAGATGATTAATGACGGACGTTTGGCCGATGCAGATGCTTTGCTGGATAAAGTATTGGATGACCCGTATAATAAATCAATAAAACCGTTCGCTTATTTCTGGAAAGGGGAGATAGGTTATCGTAATAATAAATTGGATACGGCTATTAAATATTATCATGCTTATATAGATAATGGTGCGCCAACAGGTGGTGAAGCTAATATCACCAATGCAAGGTATAATCTTGGATATGCCTACCTGAGGAAAGAAAACTACCCGGTGTCAGTTACTTTTTTTGAGCCTTTGTCGAAAAGCCCGGCATTAAATACAGATGCTTTTTCACAGGATGTTTATATCCGCACAGCAGATAATTATTTTATGCTGAAAAGTTATGACCGGGCAAAAACAATGTATGATAATGTAATAAAACTTTCCTGGCCGGCAGAAGACTATGCTACTTTCCAGAATGCAATGCTGGCTGGTGTAAGAAGTCCAAAGGATAAAATTACATTGATGAATACTATGATGAGGAAATTTCCAACCTCATCATTGGTGACGGATGCTAATATGGAAGTAGCTAATACTTTTATGGGGGATGAAAAATTCGGTGAAGCAATTCCTTATTTAAGCAATGTTATAAAAACAAGCGGCAATTCAAGTTTGGTTCCGCAGGCTTATTTAAAAATGGGGACAGCTTATTATAATCTTAATAATAATACCGAAGCATTGAAGCAGTTTAAAATATTGGTAGATAAATATCCCAACTCACCAGAGGCAGAAGATGCATTGGATAATGTAAAAACGATTTACATAGAGGATGGTAAGCCGGATGAGTATTCTGTTTTTATGCGTCAGGCTGGTCGTCCGTTAAGTATAAGTACAGAAGATTCATTAACCTTTGCTGCGGCGGAAAAGAAATATGACGACCAGAAAATCAACGAAGCACTGACTGCTTTTAATAACTACCTGCAACGTTTCCCTGATGGTGCTTATGCCTTAGATGCTAATTTCAACAGGGCAGAGATTTATAATTCAAAAAAAGACTGGAGTAACGCATTAGTTGGATATGATGAAGTAGCTGCTAATGCTCCTAATCAATATGCAGAAAGGGCTGTATTGACGGCTGCAAGAATTAATTTCTTTGAACTGAAGAACTATGCAAAGGCGGAAAACTATTATATGCAGCTGAAACAAATCACTGCCAGCCAGGAAAATAAACTGGAAGCCATGCGGGGCTTGTTACGTTGTCAATACCAGCAACAGAAATGGGCAGAGGCAGTAGAGAATGCGAAAGAATTGACTGCTGCAAAGGGTAGCAGTGCGGATGATAAAACATTGGCGAATATGGCGATTGCTAAATCATACCAGGTAGGCGGGCAATACGATTTAGCTATTACTAATTACAAAACAGTAGTGCAGTTAAATAAAGCTGCTCTGGCTGCTGAGGCACGATATGAAATTGCGAATTGCTGGTACCAGGTTAGTAAACTGAGTGAATCAGAGAAAGCAGCTTTTGAAACAATCAATAAATCGGGTTCGTATGATTATTGGGTAACAAAAGCATATATATTATTAGGTGATATTTATTTTAAACAGAAAGATTATTTCAACGCCAAGGCTACTTTTCAAAGCATTGTTGATAATACAATTAATGCTGAACTGAAAGGTGAGGCACAGGCTAAGTTGAATACTGTGATAGATGAAGAAGGTAAATCAAGTAAGGTTAACAACTGATAAACGAAAATTGAAAATGAACAAACAGTTTTTATATAAATCGCTTTTTCTGGGATTGGGAGTATTTTCTTTCGCCGTTTCTTTTGCACAGATTGATACAACCGGCAAAGGAATTAAAATTGTTTCCACCTTTAAACCTGTGCTTCGGGAAGCAGCAAAAATAAATTTCAATGCTACGCCGCCTGTTGCTGATACAACAAAGGCAAAATTGAATTATGATATCCCCAATCAGAATTTATTATTTGCTTATCAGCCAGGTTCATTAAAACCGCTGGCATTGGATATTGATTCTGCCGGCATATTTGATAACAGCAGTTATGTAAAAGCTGGGTTCGGAAGTTTGCGTACACCCTTTATACAGGCTGGTATTTCTTTTGGTGATGGTAAAACTGCCGGATTGAATATTTATGCCAAGCATGTTGGTTCTGATGGTAAAAGGGATTTTCAGAAATTCACCAATACTGATTTAAAAATGGCCGGTTATTTTAAATCCGGTAATAATTTGCAATGGGATGCCAGTTTAGGACTAAAACAATTGAAAACGTACAAGTATGGCTACCTGCCGCAAACACTTGTTTTCCCTACTGATTCAATAAAACAAAGTTTTCAAACGATAGCTGGTCGCATCGCTTTTCATAATATTGATAAAACAGCATTTGGCTTAACCTATGCACCGGAAGTAAAAATTGATGTGTTTAGCGATAACCTGAAAAATTCTGAAAGCAATACAGTGTTGAATCTTCCATTGCAAAAAACAATAGGAAAATTATTTGCTGTTAACTTAGGTATTACGTTCGATCTTACCCGTCTTTCACCAAAAGGAAAATCAGCTATCAATAACACCATGTATTTTATTTCTCCATCAGTACTATATAAATCTTCTACTATTAATGCACAGGTGGGTATCCGTCCATCATGGGATAATAAGACCTTCAAAATGTTCCCCAATGTATTGGCCGACATAAGTACAGAAGATAGCCGATTTACTTTTCAGGCGGGATGGACAGGTTATGTACGTAAAACAACTTATCAATATTTAGCCGGACAAAATCCCTGGTTGTGGCTACCCGCAACTTTTAAAAATACATGGGTAGAAGAGCGGTTTGCCGGTTTCAAAGGTTCAGTAGGTGACCATTTCAGCTATGCTGCAAAAGTTGGATTCAATAAGTTGAGTAATCAACCCCTGTTTATTAATGATACAAGTGCTGCAGGAGATGGTAAATCATTCCGGGTGGTGAATGAAAGCCAAATTAAAGTGGTGAATTTGGGCGGTGAGCTGGGGTACACCATCAACGAGAAATTTTCTATTATCACCGGCCTTACCTTCAACCAGTTTTCCGGGTTAAAAGATAATGCGAAGGCTTGGGGGCTGATACCGCTGGAACTGAAAGCAGCAATGCGGTTACAGGTTATTAAAGACCTCTGGCTGAAAACAGACCTTTTTGCATGGCAGGGAGCAAAATATGTGACCAAGGCTAATAACGATGAAAGGCTTAAAGGTGCATTTGATTTAAGTGCAGGTCTGGAATTTAAAATAACCAAGAATATCAATCTTTGGACACAGTTCAATAATGTTTTCAACAAAGAATACCAGCGTTGGAACCAGTATCCTGTTTATGGGTTCAACTTTGTCGGCGGAGTTGTATTTTCGTTCGACCAAAAGAACCATTAATGTACGCAGAACTGTATCAGTATCTAATTTCTTATAAACAAGTAGCACTACCGGGCATCGGAACTTTTTCACTGGAACGAAAACCGGCTGAAAATGATTTTTCCAACAAAAGGATTAATCCACCTGTTTATTCAGTTAATCTTCATTTTCCTGCTAAAACACCATCCGGGAAATTTTATCAATGGTTATCAGGTGCTTTAAGTATTCCTGAATCGAATGTGGTGAATGCCTTCAACGATTTTGTGTTGGATATAAAAAGCAAGATTAGTAATGGTGAGATCATTGATTGGAGTGGTGTAGGTACTTTGAGTAAAGGATTGGCCGGAGAAATAAAATTCAAGCCAGCTGTCACTAATCTTGGCTATGAAGAACCGGTAAAGGCTGAAAAAGTAATCCGGGAAAAAGCAGAACACATGGTCAGGGTAGGCGAGGACCAAAAGACTTCGGCTGAAATGACGGAAATGCTTAATCAACCGGAAGAAAAGAAATCCTATTGGTGGGCCTATGCGTTAGCATTGGCTTTAGGCAGTATTATTTTTATCGGCTGGTATTTTTCTGAACATGGAGTCAATGTTGCTGCTACAGCTAATAGTAAAGAAATAATTCCACTGGAAGCTGGTACTACTTATAAAACTCTTCCTTAAGTTTCAGTCTTTATTTAATCAATTTAATTTTACTTTGCCGCCTTACTCATGAGTCAGACAATTCATTATACTAATTGCCCTGTTTGTGGTTCGGCTAATATTAAGCAGGGACTAAAGGCAAAAGATTATACTGTAAGCGGTGAATTATTTGCCATTGTTGAATGTGGTGGCTGTTCGTTGCATTTTACACAGGATGTACCGGATGCTGTTGCCATTGCTCCTTATTACAAATCCGAAGATTATATTTCACATACCAATACTTCAAAAGGGTTAATTAACGGGTTGTATCAGGCTGTTCGTAAAAAAACATTGGTACAAAAAAGAAAACTGGTAGAGAAGACTATCGGGAAGCATAACGGACAATTTTTAGATGTAGGCAGCGGTACCGGTGCATTTGCCAATGAGATGAAACAACAGGGCTGGCAGGTAACAGGACTTGAGCCGGATGCAGATGCAAGGGCAGTGGCAAAACAACTCTTTAATCTTGAATTAAAGGAAGTGCATATGTTCAACCAGCTGCCTGCCAATAGCTTTGATGCTATTACGCTTTGGCATGTAATGGAGCATGTGCATGATTTGACTGCTTATGTGCAACAATTGAAAAATCTATTGAAAGAAGACGGAAAACTTTTTATTGCAGTGCCTAATTATACGTCAAAGGATGCAACGATTTACAACGAATATTGGGCAGCATATGATGTACCCCGTCATCTGTATCATTTTTCTCCCCGTTCTGTTCAGGTATTAATGGAAAAGCATGGATTGAAATTATTACAACACAAACCCATGTGGTTTGACAGCTTTTACATTTCGATGCTCAGCAGTAAATATAAAAATGGAAGTATAAATCTTATTGCTGCTTTCTGGAACGGCCTTCGGTCAAATATTAAGGCAATGGGCGATGTGAAAAGATGCAGTTCGGTTATTTATATTATCAGTAAATAGTATTATCATTTAGGGTTATAAAGTTCCCCTTGCGGGAATTTAGGGGGCTACTGACTAAACTGTACTTCATACAACTCAGGCCATAGTTTACCTGTTACATAAATTTTCTTCGTGGTTGCATCATAAGCAATGCCATTTGGCACCTCAGCTTCCGGGTCAATAACCTTTGCTCTGTCCCACATACTTGTTACATCTGCTTTGGCGACTACTTTGCCGCTGGCCGGATCTATTTTAAAAATATACGGAGCGAGGTATTGATTTGCATAAATAAAACCATCAATATATTCCAGTTCATTAAGGTTGTAAGAAAGACTGCCGCCTTCTGTTACATCCTGTGTTTTTAATAATTTGAAAGTAGCAGGATCGTAATAATAAAGCGTACTTGATCCGTCACTGGCAATTAAATTTTTGCCATCCGTTGTTAAACC
>JANMFO010000259.1:0-28871 GCA_031374245.1 Chitinophagaceae bacterium
AAACCAAAACAGTTTTTTGGTGCTGCCCGTAAAATAGAATTTGGTGGCTCATTAACCATCATTGCTACTGCACTGGTTGATACAGGAAGTAAAATGGATGAGGTAATCTTTGAAGAATTTAAAGGAACCGGCAACATGGAATTACAGCTGGAACGTCGTTTGTCCAACAAACGTATCTATCCGGCTATTGACCTGGTGGCTTCATCTACAAGGCGTGACGATCTGTTACTTGACAGAGATGTGTTACAAAGAATGAACCTGCTCCGTGTATTCCTGAATGATATGAATGTGGAAGAAGCAATGAGAGAATTGCAAAACAGGATGAAGGGAACGAAAGATAATGAGGAGTTTTTGGCTTCGATGAACAGGTAAGATAGATGTGAAAATATGCAGATATGCAAATGAATACATGGCCGCTCCTTACCGGAGCGGCTTTTTTTAATCTGCACAGACACTTTACACTTCTTCATTTTCAAATTGACTAATTTGCTAACCGGGTTTATGGCAGCTGAAAAAATACATATCGAACAATTTTGGGAACTGGCAAAGCAGTATCCTGTACTGGATGTCCGAAGTCCGGGAGAATATAAACATGCACATATACCCGGTGCATATTCGCTACCATTGTTTACAGATGAAGAAAGAAAAATAGTTGGTACTACTTACAAACAGCAAAGCCGTGAACAGGCGATAAAAATTGGTCTGGATTTTTTTGGCCCAAAAATGAGGAAGATGGTGGAAGAGGTGGAGTCATTAGTCGTTAGCCATAAGTCAGGAGTGAGTACTGCTATTGAAAACTCACGACTCATGACTTATGACTCACGACTGGTTCTCATTCATTGCTGGCGGGGTGGTATGCGCAGCGGAGCTGTTTCCTGGCTGCTGGATATGTATGGTTTTAAAGTGTACACATTGGTGGGTGGCTATAAAAAATTCCGCAATTATGTGCTGGATACTTTCAAACTGCCATTTCAATTCAACATACTCGGTGGATATACAGGGTCAGGCAAAACAGAATTATTAAAAACATTAAAAGAAAAAGGTGAGCCGGTAATTGATCTGGAAGATCTTGCCAGCCATAAAGGTTCTGCTTTTGGAAATATAGGTTTGCCAGAACAGCCGGGGCAGGAGATGTTTGAAAATTTGCTCGGGTGTGAGTTGAGAGTTGCTGGGTGTCAGGCAAAATCACCAACCCAGACAACAGAAACCCAACACCTCACAACTGCCATCTGGCTCGAAGACGAAAGTCAACGCATCGGCCGGGTAAACATCCCCCATGATTTATGGAAGGCCATGCGACAGTCGCCGGTGTATTTTCTGGACATTCCTTTTGAAGAAAGGCTCGGGCATATTGTGCAGGAATATGGTCAGCTAGACCCCGAAAAAGTGGAAGATGCTATAAATCGGATTTCTCAAAAATTGGGCAATTTAAATGCTAAAACGGCCATTTTGCTGCTAAAAGAGGGTAAAATCACGGAAAGTTTCGATATTTTACTGAAATACTACGACCGCTTTTATTTCAAGTCATTGCACAATCGGGACGGGATAAATTCGTTATTACAGACAGTCGAATGTAAATCCGTAATCCCTGAAAATGCCAATCAACTTCTTGTCCATTCCCGTCAGCAGCCGCAAAAGATGTAAGCTTATCCTGCTTTTCCTGTTATCGCCACTTTTTTTCTATGCTCAAAGCTTAACCGGGCTCTGGGTAGGTACGCTTGGGAATGACAGCACTACTGTAAGAAAAGACCAATCCTTTGAAATTGCTCTGACTGAATACAAGGGAAAAGTGTACGGCTATTCCCGCAGCGAATTTATCGTAGATGATGTACTTTATTTTATTGTAAAAAGGGTAAAGGGAACTATTGTCCCGGGGACTCCTTCTGGAGAAGGCGATGTGTGTGAAGTGACTGACGATGAAATCATCTCTTACAACTTTCCCAAACAATTGGATAAAAAAGTAAAAGTGACCAGCACATTCCGACGTGATAAAACTGACAGTGCCTGGCACCTTGATGGAAAATGGAAAACCAATGTCACTAAAAAATACTATTCCGTTACCGGTAAGGTGGATCTAGATCAGGAAAAAGATTTAACCGTATCTAAAATATTTCCGCATCTGGAAGAGTTGAAACTGGCTGATGAAATAGTCTTTTATAAAGAAAGAAAAGAAGGAACGCCGATAGTAAAAATTGCAAAACCGGAAAAAGTACAGCCGGAGTTTGTTACCAAAACAGAAAAATTAGCTGCTGAAAAAGATGTAGCCATTTCTAGCAATAACAAAATTATACAAAGGGCAGAGCCGAATACCATTCCGGTAAAACCAAGTTTCACTAATGCAAAAGGAGAAACCGCAGCGGTTGCAAACCAAACAGCTGTAATTAATACAAAAGAAATTGTAAAGCCTGAAACAGTAGTTACTAAAGAGTCTGTTGTTACAACAACAAATGCTGAAACAAAAAATATTGCTGATAAGAAAAACAACGAAATAGTTACTGCTCCTGTAAAAAATAACACGGTTATAGTGACCAACACTGTTGCTGAGAATAAACAACCAGTAAAAGAAACCGTTGTGGCAATACAAAAACCTGTTGCAAACACTCAGCCTGAAGTTGCTTTGAATAAACCAATAGAAAACAAAAAAACTCCTGCAACAATTCCATTGGAGAAAAATACTGAAATAAAAACAGAAACAATTGCAAAGACAACACTTAAGCAAGATGTTGCTGTTAATAAACCACAGCAACCAACAACTGTAAAACAACCTGAAGTCGTTACCAGGAAACCAGACGCAAAAACTACAACGACTCCAATAACTACTTCTGCTACTAAACCAGAAACCATAAAAGCAGATGCAGTAGTAAAAATTGCAGCGGTTGAAAAGAAAGAACCTGTTGCCACCCCAATAATTCCTGAAATAAAAAAACCAGAATTTGATATAACATTAAAGGCTGCTTCTATTGCGGGAAGAAAATCGGAGTTCTCCCAAGTAGTGAATTTTAAATCAGACAGTCTTCAAATCTCTTTGTATGATAATGGTGAAATTGATGGTGACACCGTAAGTGTATTCATGAATGGCGAAGTATTGCTTTCACAACAGGGATTGAAAGCCAATGCCATTAAAAAAACTATTTATTTAACTCCGGGACAAACCGATGAGTTCACCTTAGTGATGTTTGCCGAAAGTCTTGGTAAGTATCCGCCGAACACCGGCCTGCTTGTTATCCGTGACGGAAACGATGTGTACAATCTTCGTTTCAGTTCAGACTTTCAGAAAAATGCGGGGATAGTGTTTAAGAGAAAGAAGTAACTTAATGGAATGAAAAAACTGTTTTGGTTATTCTTGCTTGGTCTTCCTCTTTTTTCATTTGCTCAAACCACCCAGGTTGATACCGTCTATTCAACCAATACAAAAGATAAGTATGTAATTACTATCCGCAAACCGGCTGGTTTTAGCACAGCCCAAAAATACCATCATGTTTACATGACAGATGGCGGTATCGGCATTGGTGATTATGTATTGAGCAAAAGCAAATCATGGGCAGCCACCATTCCTGCCAACTGTGTTGTTATTGCAATCGGGCATATCGGCGATTACAATGCAAAGCGTCCCCGTGATCTTATTCCTGCTGATATTACCAAAAACGTAGAAACAAACTTTGGCAAAGCAGATAGGTTTTACTTGTTCTTAAAAAATGAATTAGTACCAACGATAGAAAAACAGCTGCCGAATAAAAAAGACAGGTCTTTTATTGGTCATTCCTTTGGTGGTTTGTTTTGTTTATACACTTTATTTAAAGATGATAACTTGTTTGATAAACACTTTGCCATCAGTCCATCCTGCTGGGCCAACTATTATGAGCTGGATAAAATTGAAGAAGCTTATTTCAAAAAGAACAAACAAATAAATGCCAACGTAACTGTCTATGTTGGTGGCCTTGAATTTTTAAACAAAGTGTTGTATTCCACCCGCAGCTTTTATACCACCGTAACCGGAAGAAAATATAAAGGTCTTACTATGGTAAAAGATGAAATAGGTAATGCCAACCATTTCAGCATTCGAAAGCCTGCTGTTGATAGAATATTTGAGCAGTTGAAAGACTAACTTTGGCAACTCAATAATTCCAATAATGACTCCTGACTCACAACTTCCGACTAACGAATCTATAAAACTCACTCAATACTCCCGTGGCGCAGGCTGTGGCTGCAAGATTGCTCCCAAAGTGTTAGATGAAATACTTAAAAGCAGTTTTGTATTGCCCGATAATAACAAGTTGCTGGTTGGCAATCACAGTAAAGATGATGCAGCGGTATATGATTTGGGCAATGGTATGGCATTAATTTCTACTACCGATTTCTTTATGCCGATTGTGGATGATGCTTTTGATTTTGGAAGAATAGCAGCAGCTAATTCCATCAGCGATGTGTATGCAATGGGTGGTAAACCATTAATGGCTATTGCCATTCTTGGTTGGCCGGTAGAGAAGTTGCCTGTTGAGTTAGCACAAAAATTAATTGAAGGTGGAAGAGCTATTTGTACCGAAGCTGGTATTCCATTAGCAGGCGGACATAGTATTGATTCGCAGGAACCAATATTTGGATTAGCGGTAACGGGCATTGTTCCGATAGAAAACTTAAAAAAGAATAACACAGCACGGGAAGGCGATTATTTATTTTTGACCAAACCATTAGGTGTTGGCATTTTATCCACTGCACAAAAAAGAGGATTACTCAAAGAAGAGCATTTGCCAATAATGATTGAGCAAATGACAACGCTGAATAAAATAGGTGAGGAGCTGGGCAAAATAAAAGGTGTAACCGCCATGACCGATGTAACCGGTTTTGGATTGCTGGGCCATTTAATAGAAATGGCGGAAGGTAGCGGACTGAGTGCTGAAATTTATTATGACAAACTACACATTGCCGCAGGAGTGAAAGAATATATCAGCCAACGTATTTTTCCTGATGCCACTACCAGGAACTGGAATGCTTACAGCGATAAAGTAAAATTTGAAAAAGGAGTGAATGTGATGGAAGCCTTTACATTATTACCCGACCCGCAAACGAATGGTGGTCTTTTAGTGAGTGTGAAGGAAGAAAGTTTAGACGAGGTGAAAAAGGTTTTAGGTAAAGAATTAATTCCCGTAGGAAGGATGGTGGTCGCAGGTGAAAAAACGGTTTGGGTGAAGTAACCATTTACTTTTTCTCATATTTAGAGTGATAGAAGAATAAATTTGTATTAATGGCCAATGAAAACTGGTGCTTTCTGATTCTGTCAAAGGGATATTTATTCGTGGAAAAGTTATATCCGTAGAAAATAGTGACCAATCCAATACCAAATCCAATTTTAGGTGTAATTACAAAATCATTCTCATCTTCATTTGTCATATATTTTACCTCAATTCCCATTGTTCCTCCATTATAAACCGATTCAGCTCCTGCCTTTACTCCAATAACTGCTTTCTCATTTCCTTTTCCCGGGGTCCATTCAACAGAAGTGTAAAATGCATTGGCTAAAAATCCATGTCTTGGATCATAAAAATATTGCTGTAAAACTGCACCGGCTTCTATGCAAAATCGTTTTTGAATTCCGAATGCAACTCTTGGTGCCAGTTCCATTTTCTTCCAACTAGCAGGTGCTTTTCGCTTACACGTATCAGGTTCCTGTGCATTAACCAGGGTAACGATAATTAAAAATGTAAACAACAAAAATGATTGCTTCATGGATCTATCAGTGTGTTGGCGAAAAAAAGGATTACGCTTTTCAAATTTACTTATTCTTCAAAAAATCCGCCGCCATCATACACCTCACACTACCACCTTCAATATTTCCTCCATCTCTTCGTTCTATCTTTACTGATCCCATCGGCTTTAATTATTAATAAGGGATTATACTACTGACCCAACCATTTTATCATTCCTGTATATCTATGCAGGGTAAACAGTACCAATTGCCAGACACAGAACAACTTCTTATAAAAGGTTGTGCAGCAGGGGAAAGGGCTTTTCAAACAAGGCTTTATAACCTGTTTGCCCCCAAAATGCTGGGGGTCTGTCTGCGGTATGCCCGCAACAGGGAGGAGGCGGAAGAAATTTTGCAGGAAGGTTTTTTACGGGTGTTTACCTACATCAATACATTTAAAGGCAATGGCTCTTTTGAAGGATGGATACGAAAAATAATGGTGAACTGTGCCTTAGCCCGTTACCGGAGCAAGTCACAACTACAACCTGTTATCCGGCTGGATAATTCTAATTATGATGCGGCTGGCGAAACAAACATTGCATCTAACTTAGATGCAAAGGAGTTACTTTCATTGGTGCAAACCTTGCCTGCCGGTTATCGTATCGTTTTCAACCTGTATATTTTTGAAGGATATAAGCACCGTGAAATTGCTGAGGCACTCGGCATATCGGAAGGCACATCCAAATCAAACCTTTCAGATGCCCGGGCATTTTTACAAAAGGCATTGATAGTAAAAAAAAAATTAGTTCATTATAAATAGTGAAACAGATGAATAAAGATTTACACGATATAGATGAATTGTTCCGCTCGGGATTAGATGACTATGAAGCCACCCCTTCTGCAGGAGTGAAAGAGAATATTGATGCAGCACTTGATAAACAGGATGCAAAAAAATATAGGAAAAGATTCATCATCTGGAAAAGAGCAGCATTGCTTTTATTGCTGTTGCTGGCAGGATTGGTTATTTATGAATCAGGATTAATAAAAAAAGGAAATGGTAGTTACACAGCACAAGAAGAAGCTACTGAAAATGATAAGACTAACAATATAACGCCAAAAACAACTACTTCTGGCAATGCAAATGACATCGTCACAACTCGACCCGTAAATCAAACTGAAAATTTACCTGAACAACAAAATCAAAAAGGTATTATTTCGGTTCCCGAAAATTCACTTATACCAGGTAAAGGAACAGCCTTTCCAAAAAATAATCAGCCGGATAAAAAACTTAGTTTGTTTATTCAAAAACAAAATCCAATACTTCGGAGTATTACATCGCAGCCAGATAAAGAAACAATCGCAGCCGAAGATTATAACCCCGATTTACAAATAAGCAAGCAAGGCATAGAAGCATTGGATAAAAGGATAAGCATTGCCAGTCTTGCGAAACGTATCACAAAAAACTTTACACCGCTTCTGCCAATTACGTTCCTCAACTTACCGGCAACAGTAAGCAATCAAAGCAATCCTGATAAGAAAAAAGTTAATCGCTTTAAACCGTTCTGGATGGTTGCTCCATTTGCTTCCTATGAACAAAGCGGATATAAATTGGATAGCGACGACCCACTTGTCGTTAACACTATCAAGCATCGGGAAGTTAATGAGCCTTCTTTTTCCGGGGGTATTCTGGTAACTAGACAATTTACCAATCACTGGGGCTTGCAGTCAGGGCTTGTTTTTACCAGCACACAAATCGGTATCAGTCCGCAAAAAATGTATGCTTTACAATTACCGGGCGGTGACATTGCTTATAAGTTCATCACATCATCAGGTTATGCCTATATCAAACTGGGTATTGGCCAACCGCCTGCTATTGGCGACAGCATTACTACATCAGATGCCAAACATCTGTTGAAACATATCAGTATTCCGCTTTCAGTAAAATATAAAATAGGTAAAAATAAATTTACCATTTCTCCTTCGGCAGGTATTGAAGCTAATTTTGTTACCAATGCAAAAGTGGAAGTAGGAGTTGACCTGGCCTCCAACCGTGAAATTGTTTCAGTGAACAAGATGGAAGGTATTAAATCATTTTACTGGTCTGCTGTTACCGGAGTGGAAGCATCCTACCAGCTAAATAAAAAATTATCGGTAAATGTGCAGCCGACCTTTCGGTATGCATTAGGCACTGTAACGAAAAACAATGTAGTGGAAACATTTCCACGCAGTTTTGGAATAAGAGCTGGTGTTACACTTAAATTCTGATGATTATTTCTTCAATCACCCAACCAAACATCTTATATCCGTTATCTTCTACTTAAACGCTGCACTTGTTAACGTAATTATTTCTTAGCAGTAGTTTAAAAGCAGATAGTGGTTTAATGGTTACTTAGCTCCCTGATTGCCGGGGAGCTATTTTAAAAATTAATTTCAAAAAGGATTATATGAAAGTATTACTGCTCTTCGTAGTGTCTATCCTATGTGTTGAAATTTCATTCGCCCAAAAAATAACCATCAGCGGTTATGTAAAAGATGAAGCATCCAAAGAAGCATTGATTGGCGCATCGGTGGTAAATACAAACTCTAAAACGGGCACTTCTACCAACCAATATGGTTTTTTTTCACTAACAGTTTCCATTGCTGATACAGTTGAATTAATTATTTCCTACCAGGGTTATAAGCTTCAGGCAAAGAAAATTACAGCAAAAGAAAATATACAGTTGACTATATTATTAGAAACCTATTCGGGTACACTCGGAGAAGTGATTATTAGTTCTGGAAAAAATAATCGTAACGTACAAAAGGCGCAAATGGGTGTGATAGATGTTCCCATAAGGGCTATTAAAAATTTACCGGTACTGCTGGGCGAAAGAGATATTATGAAAATTATCCAGTTGCTTCCCGGTGTGCAGGGTGGCCAGGAGGGAACAACCGGATTTTATGTACGTGGCGGCAACCAGGACCAAAACCTGGTGCAGCTAGATGAAGCAACAGTATATAATCCCAATCACCTGTTTGGTTTGTTCAGCATTTTTAATGTAAATGCGATTAATAGTGTAAAACTAATTAAAGGTGGTTTCCCTGCAGAATTTGGCGGAAGGCTCAGCTCCATCCTTGACATTACCATGAAAGAAGGTAATAAGAAAAAATACCAGGTGGAAGGTGGTATCGGGTTACTTTCCAATAACCTCACCCTACAGGGACCGATACAGAAAAACAAATCTTCTTTTATTGTTTCAGCCAGGAGAAGTCATATTGATTTATTATTAAAAGCTTTGGGCACTCCGCAAAAAACAACTTCGTATAAATTTTATGATATCAATGCCAAAATGAATTTTGAACTCGGAAAGAAAGACCATGTTTTTTTGAGTTTCTTTAAAGGCAATGATAATGCAGGATACAATAATGTAAACAGTTTAAACTATACAACTGATTTTGGAAACAGCACCGGCACCTTTCGCTGGAATCATTTATTCGGCAGTAAAATTTTTGCTAACACATCCGTCATTTATAATGATTATAATCTTGGGCTTTCCACTTCACAGAATAATTTTTATTCGCTGCTTTATACAGCTGTGAAAGACATCATCGCAAAAACTGATTTCACCATCACTCCCAATACAAAACATAAAATAAAAACCGGTTTTACGTTCACCAGGCATCAACTATCTCCTGCTTCATTTTCTGCAGCCATACCAAGGCGTGGAAACCGCTTGACTATTAATAAAGATAGTATTAACAGATTTTATTCAAACGAAATGGCAATATACCTGGGAGATGAGTTTGATGCATCCTCAAAGTTCAGCGTTAATTATGGGGTCAGGGTTCCATTTTTTTCTGCTAAGGGAAAAACTTATTCATTCATTGAACCCCGCATCACCACTAAATTTTCGGTAAGTCCCGTTTCATCGATTAAGGCATCTTTTACCCAAATGAATCAATTTCTTCATTTGATTCCCAACTCGACAGCCGGATTGCCAACAGATATTTGGGTGCCCTCCAGCAATAAAACAAAACCACAATCCTCCACACAATATGCATTGGGCTATTTTCAAAACTTTAAAGACAATGAAATAGAAACCAGCGTAGAGGTTTATTATAAGAACATGGATAACCAGGTTTTGTTTGGTGAGGGAAAACAACTGAAGTTAAATGTAAACCTTGACAGCCTGATAGTATATGGAAAAGGAAAAAGTTTTGGGGCAGAGTTTTTTGTAAAAAAGAATACAGGTAAACTGACGGGTTGGGTTTCCTATACATTAAGCAAAACCACTCAGCGATTTCCTGACTTGAATTTTGGAAAAAAATTCCCGTTCAAGTATGACCGGCGGCACAACCTGGCGATAACAGCAAGTTACCAGTTCACCAAAACATGGACATTCAGTGGGGTGTTTGCATTTTCTACCGGCTCTGCATTTACCGTGCCTACGGGAAGAGTAAGTACAATCAACTCCGGAACTATTTTCGAAGGAAACTATTATGAGTATGAAGGAAGGAACAATTACCGGTTGGCTTCTTATCATCGTCTCGATTTATCGGCGTCCAATAAAAAAACAGTCAAAATATTCGGCAAACATTATGAAAGAGAATGGGTGTTTAGTGTTTACAATGCATACAGCAGGTTGAATCCATATTTTGTTTATTTCGAAATCAATGCATTAACCTCTCAGCCTACAGCAAAACAGGTATCGTTGTTACCCATTATACCCAGCATATCATTCAATTTTAAATTTTAATGAAATGAAAAGTAAAATATTTTTATTAATAGCGATTGTTAGTTTATATCTCTTTGCCTGTAAAAAAGATATATCCGTAAAATTTCCTCCCGGGCATGTTAGCAAATTATTTATTGAAGGAATGTTATTCCCCGGAAAGACACCGCAGATTTATATCAGCAAAAGCAACCCATTCTTTAGTGCCAAAGTTTTACCACAGGAAGTATTTGCGAGAGGGGCTTCTGTAAAGATTACCAGCGGAACAACTGTTGATGTATTGGTTCCTGATTCTACCTTTAATAAGTTTCGTTGCCGTTGGGAACCTTATTACCGGGGAAATATTGCTGCACAGTTTGGGAAGTCCTATACACTTGAAATAAGGTATGAGGGGAAAATATATACTGCCTCTACTACAATTAATCAGCAAAAACCAAAAATTGACACGGTGGTTTATACCGCCAGTTTTATTGACACTTATGGCAGTCACGATGGAGTGATTGTTACTCTAACCGACAATCCGGGCACAAAAGATTATTATCGTTTCCAGATGAACAGGATAATCGATACGTCCATCCATCATGCCCATGTATTGGATAAATTTATCAATACCTGTGTATCAGGACCCGCTGAAAAATTTCCGGTAAAAGATATCGGCCGTATCGTTTTCAATGATGAAAATGTGGATGGCCAGAAGCTGGTAATGCCGATTGAAGTAACTTATGAATATAAGAAGAATGATTTCGGCTGGATAATGATGCAGTCATTGGATAAAAACTCAGCAGAGTTTTATAAAGATCTTGACGACCAGTTACAGGCAATACAAAACCCCTTTGTTGAGCCGGTTTTTCTGAATACAAAAATACCTGGAGCCGTTGGGGTGTTTGGCTCGGTCGTGTTATCAGATTCGGTGCGGTTCGTTTACCCAAGAAAAAATCCCTGAGAAAAGGAAAATATTCATGCTTTTTTTATTTTTTCTAAAAATATCTCCGCCATCATACACCTTACACTACCACCTTCCACATCTTCAATAGTGGGTACAGCAATTGGTAATAATGTAGAATAAGCTTCCAGCAATTCTTTTTGTTCTTTACGCAAGGAATTAAAAGCTGTTTGGCTAATGATTAATAATTTTTCGCCGTTGTTGTTTTTTACCTGCAGCATATTACCGGCAAACTGGTGCATCTGGTCACGGGTAATGGCAATGATCGTATGGTGGGTTGATTCCAATAATTGCCGCACGGCTATCAATTCCCATTCTTCTTCAATGGCTTCTTCGCAGAGTACACAAAAATTTTCGCCCAACGCCATCACTACATTGGTATGATATACCGGCATTCCGTTTTTATCGGTAGCTAAAAAAACAATAGCCTGGAAACCGTTGGTCGTCGCATATTTTTCTAATACCGATAAACTTGTACGTTGCGACACACAGGCATAAATCATTTTATTTTCATAGTCAATAATCATGCTGCCGGTTCCTTCCAGGAATCTTCCTTCGGCTTCGTATTCACTCCAGTCCTGCAAATCTTTTACCACAAACTCTTTTGTTAGTCGCTGTAGTATCTCATCTCTTTTTTCTATTCTTCTATTGGGTGCATACATGGGATACACAAAAACGTTTCCATCCGGTGAAGTGCTAAGCCAGTTGTTGGGGAAAATAGCATCTGGCTTGGCTGGTTCTTTGGTATCTTCAATTACCAATACATTTATATCATGGCTACGCAATGTTTGCACCATGTTGTCAAACTCAGCTACTGCTTTTTGTTGCAACTCTTCTTTATCGATATCCGGATTGGATTGAAAATAGTTATTGGCTGCTGTTTCTGCATTGAAACCAAAAGCAGCAGGACGAACCATTAGTATGGTGGAAGTTAAAGGCATGGTAACGACGTCCCATCTTAAATCTGAGTAATTAGGGCATCAATTTTTTTTGAAAGTTTGTGGTCTTTTTCTGTTACAATATCTCCGGCATCATGGGTGTTCAACCATATTTCAACCGTGTTGTAAACATTGGTCCATAATGGATGATGGTCCATCTTCTCTGCTTCAATAGCTACTCGTGTCATAAAAGCAAAAGTTTCACTGAAGTTTTTGAACTGAAATTTTTTATATAGCTTGTTGTCTTTTTCTTCCCACATAAAGAATGATTTGATAATTAGTCGATATAATAATTTGGATCTGCTTTACTAGTAATCTAACAATTTAAAAAACAAGGTGTTCTTTATTTTTAATCTTCTCATTTGTTAATTCCACTACCAGCTGCACACTGTTGATACTTCGGATGGTTTGAATTGTTTCCTGCAACGAATCATCACTTACTTCATCACCTTTCATCAACCACAAAAAATCGAGGTGCTTGAATTCGGGTAATAGATATTCGCCGTCGAACTGGTTGTTGTAAACATAATGTGATAAGAAACGGGTGGGTTCATTAAATTCATACACCGAAAAAAAATAGCTGCGTTTCTTTTTGATGAGTTTTATCTCGATGTCGTTATTCATTCTGAAATCGAGACCGATATTGGTGTTGAGGTGCCAGCAAAACTGGTAATCCTTTACGGGAGCCATGATACCAATCAGGTGGGTGTCAGAAAAAAATTCTTCTGTCAATTCTTTGGTATCCAGTAAAAGTTTGTTACGGTCTGCCATAGAAAATATTCATCTGTAAGTTACTCCATTTTATTTAGCCACGAATTGACACGATAACAAATAAATACAATACAACCAATGGAATTTTCTTTCGTGGAAATTGGTGTTAATTCGTGGCGAATATTTTAAAATTCAACCGTGGCTTCCAGTGTTTCATTTCCTCTTTTAAATTTCACTTTTGTCTTATCGCCTTTCTTAAATTTTCCAAGCGTCTGCATATACGTTTCCATTGATGAAACATTATAGTCTCCAATCTGAAGAATTATATCTCCGGCTTTTAATCCGGCTTTTTGTGCAGGCTTTCCTTCACTTACACCATCAGCTCTTACACCTGTGCCTGCAAATGTATAATCTGGCATAATACCCATGGATACGCTGAACCGGGCTGAAGTAGTGGTTTGCGCCTCTCTTGTTTTGGTGAAAGCAAGTCGTGGCTTATCATTCAATGTTTCAATGACAGAATACATTTGCTGAATAATAACCTGCTCGCCTGCATAATTTATTTTATCTGCATCGTCTGATGGTTTGTGATAGTCTGTGTGCAGGCCAGTGAAATAAAATAATACCGGAATGTCTTTACGGTAAAAAGAAGTATGGTCGCTGGGTCCGGTGCCGCTGCTGTCAATTTTAATAATTAATGCAGGCAGTGTTTTCTTTGTTCTTTTAGTTACGTTATAATAATCTGTGCTGATTACATTCGGCCATTCCGGCGAAGTGCCATAACCGCCGATGGTGATTACTTTGGTGCTGTCATTTAATCTGCCCACCATATCCATATTAATCATATAATTCACGGACTTCAAATCAATCGTTGGGTGCTCTGTAAAATATTTTGAACCATATAAGCCCAGCTCTTCGCCGGAAAAAGCAATGAATAAATAATTATTATTGGTGGCTTTAGATGCTTTAAGTTTTCTCGCCAGCTCTATCAATGCTGCTGTGCCGCTTGCATTATCATCTGCCCCGTTATGAATGGCTGGTTCATGTGTAGTGTTTCTTGAATTACCATCTTCGCCATAACCTAAATGATCATAATGTGCACCAAGTATTACAGTAGTAGCCGCTTTGTTATCAATGTAGCCAATTACATTGTGTCCTATTCTGTTTTTTTCGCTGATACTGGTTCTCATTTTTATATTAAGTGTGGCAGCCTTATCGGTAAAATATTTTTGAGCCGCTTGCTTTGCTACATATAAGACAGCAATAGATAATTGTTCCGATCTGTCTTTAGGGTCGAATGCTAACTTATCGTCAATAGAAGATGTGTTATATAAAATAACAGCAGAAGCTCCCCTGTCTTTTGCTTTTTTAGTATTAGTACGAACATAATCCGGCAAATCGAAGTGTGGGTTAGTTTTATTTTCTTCCAGCGTCTCTTTCAAATCAAAAAACCAAGGCATATCCGATTCCTGCACAGCAATGGCAGGCAGTGCTTCGATACTTACATCCGGGCTGAAGGGAAAAGGAAAAAAATCCTTGCCTGCTTCCAGCTTGTTGCCATTAATTATTAATTCTGTTACGCCGTCAATTTGTTTGCCGTCATTTACTACAAAATTCTGCGGAAAAGATTCCGTTCCTTTCGGTGCCAGCCCGATTGCCCTGAACTGATTGCTGATATATTCTGCTGCCAGTTCTTCGCCTTTTGTTCCTGTGCGACGACCTTCCAGTTTATCATCGGCGAGGTATTGAATATGTGCTTTAAGGTTGTCGGTAATTTGAATATCTGTTTTACCCTTGTTTTTTTGAGCAAAACAAGTAACCGAAAATAAAACAGGAATTAATGCTTTAAAAATATTTGACAGCATGGTTATTTGATTATTGTTCGACAAAGGTATTAGAGTAGTGATAGTTGTTTCGTTATTTATTGTAAAATTTTATGAGTAGATTATATAACCTCGCCCTAATACAATTCTTTTGTGTCGGAAACTCTGCACCCCCTCTCCTCAAGGAGAGGGGATATTAGTTTACAATTAACAGAGGTAATGTGGGTGGGGTCAGGTGGCCAAAGAACTGAAAACCGGTACCAGAGTTTTCCGTATCCGGTTGTCTAAAAATCGCAAATCGTAAGGCTGTTTGCCACAGTCATTTTACATTTGCAGACTTTACCTAAAGGTGAAAAAAGAGAAACTACATATTGCTTTGGTGGGTAATCCCAACAGCGGAAAAACTTCGCTATTTAATTGCCTGACGGGAATGAACCAGCAGGTGGGCAACTTTCCGGGGGTTACAGTTGATAAAAAAACCGGATCCACTTCCATTTCTCCCACTCTAGCTGCAGAAATAATTGACCTCCCGGGTAGTTACAGTCTTTACCCAAAGCGGTTGGACGAATGGGTGAGTTATAAAGTGCTGCTTAACCAGGACGCTGATGTGAAGGCTGATGTAGTTGTGGCCGTGGCCGATGCAAGTAGCTTGAAACGCAATCTTCTTTTCTGCACACAAATTATTGATTTGAAAGTGCCGGTAGTTATTGCACTCACGATGATGGACCTGGCCAACCGAAAGGGGATTAAAATTGACATTGCGGCACTGGAAAGAGAATTGGGTGTGCCCGTGGTAGCTGTTAATCCAAGAAAGAATAAAGGAATTGCCCAACTAAAAAAAGCGATTGAACAAACGGCACAGCAATTATATCAAACTCCGGTACGGGATTTTATTGATAACAAAGCATTGGCTGAAACATCAATTGATGAGGTGAAAAAGCATTTCCCGGATCTAAGCGATTATACCGCTATTCATTACCTCATCAATCATGAATCGTTTGTGCTGAATGATAAGATGCAGCAAACAATTGAAGACATTGAGATAAAAAACAATTTCAACCCGACCAAAACACAAGCCGAAGAAATATTACAACGCTACGGCCGCATCCGGCATGTAATGCAACAAGCAGTTTCTGAGCCGGACCCCTTGCAGAAGTCTTTGTTTACAGAAAGACTGGATAATATTTTGTTGCATCGTGTTTGGGGTTATTTGATATTGCTGGGCGTTTTATTTTTATTATTTCAAAGCGTATTCTGGCTGGCACAGTTTCCGATGGATTGGATTGAACTGGGATTTGCTAAACTTAGCCAGGGGCTTTCGTTATCGTTGCCGGATAATCGCTGGACAGACTTATTAATAAATGGTGTGATAGCAGGGCTTGGTGGCATTTTTATTTTTGTGCCGCAGATAATGATATTGTTTGGATTGATAACGTTGCTGGAGGATACCGGGTACATGGCCCGTATTAGTTTTCTTTCTGACAGAATGATGCGCAGTGTAGGGTTGAATGGGAAAAGTGTGATGCCGATGATTAGTGGATTTGCCTGTGCGGTGCCAGCCATTATGAGTGCCAGAAATATTGAAAACCGGAAAGAACGGTTACTGACGATACTGATAACGCCGCTGATGAGTTGTTCAGCAAGATTACCCGTTTATACTATACTTATTGGTCTTGTTATTCCGAAAACATACTTGTTAGGCTTTTTAGGTGTGCAGGGCCTGGTGATGATGGGCTTGTATTTATTGGGCTTGGTGATGGCCTTAATAGTTTCGTATGTAGCCAAATGGTTTATTAAGATTAACGAGAAGAGTTTTTTTATTTTAGAATTGCCAACGTATCGTTCGCCGAGATGGAGCAATCTGTTGCCAACGATGATTAACAAAGCCCGGATTTTTGTTTTTGATGCCGGCAAAGTGATAATGGTAATTAGTTTAATTCTTTGGGCATTATCATCTTTTGGCCCGGGCAATAGTATGCAAAAGGTAGCGCAGCGGTATGAACAATTAAAGGCCCGGCCCGGTGCGAATACATCACAATTGAATCATGAGTTCCAAACAGCCAAACTGGAAACTTCTTATGCAGGTATTATGGGAAAAAGTATTGAGCCGGTTATAACCCCGCTTGGTTACGATTGGAAAATCGGTATTGCACTGATTACATCCTTTGCTGCAAGAGAAGTTTTTGTAGGAACGATGGCTACCTTGTATAGTGTTGGTGATGATGACGATGGAAGTTTATTGCTGAAAGAAAAAATGAAAGCAGCAGTACGACCGGACGGAAAACTGGTCTTTAATTTGGCTTCCGGTTTATCCCTTATGATATTTTATGTATTTGCCATGCAATGTATGAGCACATTGTCTGTGGTAAAAAGAGAAACAAAAAGCTGGAAATGGCCGGTGATACAATTACTCTACATGACGGGGTTGGCTTATGTAATGAGTTGGTTGGTGTATCAGTTGTTCAAATAATTTCAACGTCACTTCTGTTCAAAAGACTCCCACAACATCTTAGAAATTTTTCTTGCCATCACCCATGCTTCTTTCTCATGTGTCCTGCACAAAAAATCATTTCATATTCATATAGTCAATCACTAAATCACAAAAAGCTTTTACTCCAGTTTTCATTCCGCTGTCATCTACATAAAAATCGGCGGTGTGATGTGGTGGTGCAGTTTTAGGATCTTTTCCTTTGGGCATTCCACCAAGATAAAAGAAGAACGCCGGTGCTTTTGTTCCGTAGTAAGAAAAATCTTCCGCACCGGTTACCCATTCTCTTTCGGTAACATTAGCAGCTCCTGCTGCTGATTGCAACGATGGAATCATTTTCTTTACCAGATCAGGTGTATTATACGTAACCAGTGTTTTAGTATCTATCGTTACTTCCGCTGTTGCGCCAGACGCTTCGGCAATTTTCATGGCGGTCCATTTTATTTTTTCATGCACTTCTTTTTGCATGGCATTGTCCAATGTTCTTATCGTTCCGTCCATCACACATTCTTCCGGAATGATATTGCTCCTTACACCACCCTGAATTTTTCCAACCGTAATCACCACCGGAGCTTTGGTTAATTCTGATTGGCGGCTGACGATAGTTTGCAGCCCTTCAATTATCTGTGCAGAAATTTGAATCGGGTCAACTCCTTTCCAGGGTTGCGAACCATGGCTTCCTTTTCCTTTTACCACAATATGAAACCAATCAGACGATGCCATAAAAGCACCGGGTTTGTATTGAATCTTTCCTACTTCAATATCTGATTCTATATGCAATCCGAAAATTGCATCCACTTTTGGATTATCCATCACTCCTTCTTTTACCATTAATGCAGCTCCACCTTCTTCACCTTCTGGCGGGCCTTCTTCTGCAGGTTGAAAAATAAATTTTATAGTGCCTTTTATTTCGCTTTTCATTCCTGACAGCACTTCAGCTACACTCATTAATATAGCAATATGCGTATCATGTCCGCAAGCATGCATCACTCCCACTTCCTGTCCGCTGTAGGTTGCCCTTTGTTTTGATGCAAAAGGAATATTTACTCTTTCTACCACCGGCAATGCGTCTATGTCTGCCCGTAAAGCAATGCAGGGGCCGGGTTTTCCGCCTTTTAGAATTCCAACGACTCCGGTTTTTGCAACGCCTTCTGTTGTTTCTATTCCCAGCTTACGTAAATGATCGGCAATTATTTTTGCCGTTCTTGTTTCTCTGTTACCCAATTCCGGGTGTTCATGTATATCCCTTCTCCATGCAATACATTTTACTTCTACTTTATCTGCTGATGCTGATGCCTTTTCTTTAAGTTTCACAATGTCCGTTTGTGCAGCAAGCTGTATTGACACCGTAACCAGTACTATTAATAAAAGCTTTCTTCTCATGGTTTATTTTTTATGAATTTACTGTAAATACTGTTTTGTACTGTATCAAACTTATATATGCTGAATTTATTTATATTTAAGCTATCATGATGTTGCGGCATATACATTTTTTGAAGGCTGTTTTCTTACACAGTATTACTGCTTTTGGCGGGCCGCAGGCACATCTGGGGATGATGATGAAAACATTTGTTCATCGTACGCCTTATATAACAGAGCAGGAATTGATGGAATACAATGCTTTTTGCCAACTACTTCCTGGTGCATCTTCTACACAAACGCTTACATTGATTGGGTATAAAAGAGGGGGGGTCCCCCTGGCGATTCTTACGTTGTTGATCTGGATTTTGCCCGCCTGTATTTTGATGGGGGGGTTATCTTTTTTATTAGAATATATTGATAAACGACAACTGGGAACCGACATTTTTAAATTCATTGCTCCGATGGCTGCAGCGTTTCTGGCTTATGCTGCTTATGTTGCCTTTCCGCTGGCTATAAAAAATACTATCACCTGGGTTATAATGGTTGTGGGTACCGTAGCTACTTATTTCTTATTTGGCCAGCCCTGGGTAATTCCTGTTTTGATTATTGCAGGAGGTATTAGCACCAATCTTAGCCGTAAACGTATCCCGCAGGTAGAACAAAAACCACGAAAGATAAGATGGTGGAATTTCTGGCTTTTCGGTATCATTTTTATTGCAGCAGGAATTATCAGTGAGAGAGCCAGAATTGATAAGTGGCCAGATAGAAAACCTATTAATTTGTTTGAAAATACCTACAGGATGGGCAGCATGGTGTTTGGCGGTGGCCAGGTATTGATACCTATGATGTATGAACAATGGAGTGTGAGACCAGAAGTTATTAAAAAAAATAAAAACAAAAACCAGGATGTTGTTCAGATAGATGAAAATGATATGTATACCGGAATGGGTATAGTGAGGGGCTTGCCAGGGCCAGTATTTTCAATTGCATCTTTTACCGGGGGTATGGCATTAAAAGATATGGGAACTGAAATGCAGATTATTGGTTGTTTAATCGGAATGATTGCTATTTTTTTACCGAGTGCATTGCTGGTACTTTTCTTTTACCCCATCTGGAATAATATGAAAAAGTATGCAGCTGTTTACCGTTCATTAGAAGGAATAAATGCAGCAGTAGTGGGCATCATGTTTGCCTCTACTTTTTATATTATGAAAGATATTTCTATCACATCCTTTAAAACAATAAGTTTTATTAATCTGGGTGTTATGCTGAGCACCTTTCTGCTATTAAGCTATACAAAAATTCCTCCTCCGTTTATTGTATTGGGATGCTTATTGCTGGGGTTTATTTTCTAATCTTACTTCTTATAATACCCGCCTTTTTCAATTTCTTCTCTTACATTTTCCGGAACTAAATAACGGATAGATTTTCCTTCTTTTATATATTGACGGATTTGCGTTGCGGATAATTGTAATAAAGGAGCATCTACTATATGCAGTTTTGCATTTACATGATTTGTTGCTTCAAATCCCGGACGTAAATAAACATACACTTCATAATCTTTTACAATTACTTCATAGTTTTTCCATTTGTGTAAATTTTGAAAACTATCACTGCCCATGATGATGCAAAATTCATGTTCAGGATTTTTTTCTTTTAGATAGGCCAACGTAGTAGTAGTGTAAGAAGGTTGGGGTAAACTAAATTCTATATCTGACGCTTTAATACGATTATCATCTTCTGTTGCTGTTTTTACCAAGTGAAGACGATGATATTCATTCAACAGGTTTTGCTCGGACTTAAACGGGTTTTGTGGCGAAACCACAAACCAGATTTTTTCAATATCCGTTTCGTTCAAAATATGGTTTGCAATAATAAGATGGGCAACATGAACGGGGTTGAAAGAGCCAAAATATAAACCAATTTTCATCCGTACCGGTTTCTTTTAAGTGGCCGTCTGGGACTGGCCTATTTTATAATTAATTGATTATCAATATTATATTTCAACTAAAATGTGTTCGGCTTCATTTAGCCGGAGGCTTAGGTGATAACCGGAAACATTTACCGAAATCGGGTCTCCAAGTGGTGCTTTTTGCTCCATCAAAATCCTTTCACCCGGCACACAGCCCATTTCCATCAGCTTGAGAAAGATGTCGTTATTTTGAAACTCCTTTATTATTCCTTCCTGCCCTGGTTTTAAATCTGAAAGCCTTGCAATCATTGCTTAGTTAATTATTAAGCAAAACTACCCTTGTTGGTTGGTTTTTCTTTGCGAATTTTGAAAATATGGGCACTTCTTCTTCAAAATCAAAAGTTTGCTTCTTCTTCCAGGGAGTTAAGCCCGGTCTTACAAACCGGACAGAACTTAAGCGATATATCCAATCCGTTTTTAAAAAAGAAGGGAGGGAGTTAGGTTTCATCAACTACATTTTCTGCACCGACAGGGCTTTATTGGAAATTAACCGCCAGTTCTTGTCGCATGATTTTTATACCGATATCATTACTTTCAATCTGTCTGAATCAAAAATTATTCAGGCGGAAATTTACATCAGTACTGACCGGGTGAAAGAAAATGCCTTTCAACTTGGCGTTTCCTTTAAATCAGAACTTCATCGGGTTATTTTTCACGGTGTGCTTCATTTATGTGGATATAAAGACAAAACCAAAGAGCAAAAGGAGGAAATGAGGGGTATAGAGGAGTTTTACATTAAGCATTATTTAAAATAAGCAATTAGTCGCTTCACGTGGAACGTTTCACCCTGCAACAGTTTCACGTTTCCCGTGGAACAGTATGGTAATCCTTGGTTTCTTACTCTTTATCTCCTTTAACCTCTTAGTTAATTACCTTTGCCAACTTATGTTTCCTGAATATGATGTAATAGTAGTAGGTGCTGGCCATGCCGGTTGTGAAGCGGCGGCAGCAGCAGCAAATCTTGGTTCCAAAACCCTTTTGGTTACCATGAACATGCAGACTATTGCCCAAATGAGCTGTAATCCAGCTATGGGTGGTATTGCCAAAGGCCAGATTGTCAGGGAAATAGATGCGATGGGCGGATATTCTGGAATTGTGACCGACCTGTCTATGATTCAATTCAGAATGTTGAATCGCAGTAAAGGTCCGGCCATGTGGAGCCCAAGAGCACAAAACGACAGGATGCTTTTCTCAATTAAGTGGCGGGAAATGCTGGAACAAACTCCCAACCTTGATTTTTACCAGGATATGGTAAATGGATTATTAATCAAAGACGGGATATGCCAGGGAGTAGTAACTGGTTTAGGCCATGAGATAAGAGCCAAATCTGTTGTTCTTACGAACGGCACCTTTCTTAACGGAATCGTACATATTGGTGAAAAGAACTTCGGTGGTGGAAGAATGGCTGAAAAAGCGGCAACTGGAATTACTGAACAGTTAGTTTCCCTCGGGTTTGAAAGCGATAGGCTTAAAACCGGAACTCCGCCAAGAATAGATGGCAGAAGCCTTGATTATAGTAAAATGGAGGAACAGGCTGGAGATGAAGAAATGGTTGGATTCTCTTATTTGGATGTTGAAAGACCAAAAACTCAAAGAAGCTGTTGGATAACCTATACCAGCCAGAAGGTACACGATGTGCTGAAAACAGGATTTGCAAGAAGTCCCATGTTTGCCGGAAGAATTGATGGAGTTGGACCGAGGTATTGCCCAAGCATTGAAGATAAAATCAATCGGTTTGCAGAAAGAGAAAGACACCAACTTTTTGTTGAGCCTGAAGGCTGGAATACTGTAGAGATATATGTAAACGGGTTTTCAACTTCCTTACCAGAGGAAGTGCAATACGAAGCCCTTCGTAATGTAGTGGGTTTTGAGAATGTTAAAATGTTTCGCCCGGGCTATGCTATAGAATATGATTTTTTCCCCCCTACGCAATTGAAATATACATTAGAAACCAAACTCATACAAAACCTATTCTTCGCCGGGCAAATAAACGGAACTACCGGCTATGAAGAAGCTGCCTGTCAAGGATTAATGGCAGGAATTAATGCGCATCAAAAAACCCGGCACCTTGAACCTGTTATTTTAAAAAGAAGTGAAGCATATATAGGTGTGCTTATAGATGATTTAATTAGCAAAGGAACCGATGAGCCTTACCGTATGTTTACATCAAGAGCAGAGTTTAGAACTCTGTTGCGTCAGGATAATGCTGACTTACGATTGACTGAATTAAGTTATCGTCTTGGTTTGGCATCGCAGGAGAGAATGAACAAAGTGATTGCAAAAAGAAATAGTGTGGAAGAAATTAAATCTATACTTAAAGATTTTGTGGTAGAACCTCAGGAAATCAATTCTTATTTTTCTTCGATCAATTCTTCTGCCATTACTGAAAAACAAAAAGCACAAAAAATATTATTGCGGCCGGATGTGGAGTTGAATGAGTTTGCTGATGCCTTGCCAAGATTGAAAGAAGTATTAAAACATTTTTCAAAAGATTCTATTGAGCAAGCGTCTATCCAGATAAAATATGATGTCTATATAGAAAAAGAAAAAGAGCTGGTTAAAAAAATGTCTCAGTTGGAAGAATTAGAAATTCCTGAGACGTTCGATTATAAAAAGATCTCTTCGCTTGGGAACGAAGCAAGGGAAAAGCTAACCCGCATCAAACCCAGAACTCTGGGACAAGCCAGCCGTATTTCCGGCATTAATCCCAGCGATGTACAGATATTGATGGTGTTTATGGGAAGGTAGTTTTAGTATCCCCTTATCCATTCAATAGATTAAGACTAAAGTCATTTGATGCGTTTGAATAAACCCCTAACTTTATTGCAAACTTATTTATATGAAAAAGTATCTTCTCTTTTTCACAGCCGTAACAATAGCCTTTTTATCTACAAGCACTACAGCTAAAGCCCAGCAATATAAACTTCGCCAATCAACTGGTATGATGGGCATGAAATCTGAATCCACCATCTATGTAAAAGGAATGCGCAAAAGAACAGAAAGTGCCGGTATGATGGGCATGCCGGCTCCTCCAATAACAATAGAGCAATGCGATCTGCAACGTACCATCAAAATAAACGATAAAAAGAAACTCTACTTCATTGACCCATTTTCTAAAGAAACAGAAGAAGTGATTGATGAAGATGTAAAACCTGTTGCTAAAACCAAACCCGTTATTCCGACACAACCTAAAGAAAAAGCAACACCTCAAAAGGGAGGCGTCATAACTATGTGGTATAGCATTACTGATACCGGGGAAAGGAAAAAGATTTATGGCTTTACTGCAAGACATGTCTGGACTTCACAAAAAATGGTACCCTCACCTGATGCCTGTACTATGAAAGATAGCATACAGATTAAAACAGACGGTTGGTATATTGATTTACCAGAATTCAATTGCCCGGTTCGTTACCGCCCCAATAGAGTGTCAGCTACTCCAACTGAAAAACCACAACCCGATTGTAAAGACAAATTTGTTACCCGTCGAAGAGGAAAGGGAAAGCTGGGCTTTCCGCTAACCGAAACAACAACCATTATAATGGGAAACGGAGAAGCTAAAACTAATGAGTTTGAAACGTCTATCGAAACACTGGAACTAACTTCTGGTAAACTCGATTCTATGCTGTTTGAAATTCCCCTTGGCTATACTCAGACAATGAATGAAGAAGAACTACAGGAAAAATTTGATATGGGGGACATGATGAATCAGTTTAAAAACATGAACAAGGATAATGCTGAACAAAAAATATCAGTTACTGACCAGAAAAGAACGGGTATAATCAGAATCGGTGTTTACGAACCAAAAAGTGATGGGCAGTTGCAGGCTGCTGACCTGCAACAACATCTCGTTAATACATTAACAACTGGCACTATAGAATCAATAGCTGTTTCTTCAGAAAGTGAAGCAAAAAAATATAATTGTGATTACACCCTAAATACTGATTTTGTCAAAATAAAATCGGGAAGCAAAGTGGGTGGTTTGT
The DNA here is from genome assembly GCA_031374245.1 of Chitinophagaceae bacterium. Classification (GTDB taxonomy): domain Bacteria; phylum Bacteroidota; class Bacteroidia; order Chitinophagales; family Chitinophagaceae; genus JJ008. Next base: position 24,616 of record JANMFO010000259.1, read on the forward strand.
TGAAAGCTATTAAAAACACTGACCCGAATGCCGCATCATCTTTCAATATTGAAGCAAACCTGACCTTAATAAAGTTGTCCGACGGCTCCACCCGAATGCAACCAAAAGTAAATGGTAAGTATGATGGAAAAATAGATGATGCTGCTAGAAAAGCATTGGACGAAGGAAGCAGCCTGGTGTTAAAAGGCTTGAAATAACAAATCAGAACTCTTGTTTTATCCCTTTTTCTCTTACAGTAAGTGAATTAGCAATAGGTCCGGAAATTAGTCCCCGACAAGAGATGCTACCACATTGGCATTGGAACGGTTCCATGTTTTCATCCAAAAAATGTGCATAGTCAAGCGTAAGCTCCTGACCTTTTGAGATGTTGCTTATTGCTAATACATTGAGTCCGTCAAATTCAGTATTAGGTTCACAGCAATGATTTTGTGGTGCCCATTCAGAGGGATCATCATCCCAGAGAATAAACAATTCTTCGCTTACGGGATATGCATACCTTCGAAAATGTAATTTCGCATCGTCGTTCCAATTCTTTTCGACAAACCGTTTGGTAATAATTCTTTGTGCCCGGCCTTCTCCCTTAAAAATAATTTCTCCCTCTTTTATATCCCGATTGGCATAGATGCCGTAACCTGCAATAGAATTTCCTTTCATGACAAAAGGTTTCATTTTTCTCCGGTGACGGGCAATTCCTTCCGCAATCATATGCCGTAAGAAACCAGCCTGCCCAATGCCATCATATTTCAAAACAAAATCTGCAGAGCCTTCATATCCATCTTTATAAAAAACAGAACAAGTAAAATTTATTTCCAAAAAGAAAACCTCGTTCTTATTATTTACCCGAAAATCTAATCTTGCATACCCAACACCGTTGAATCCTTTGAAAATTTTCTCTGTGGCTGAACGAAGAAGTTTATCTAATTCCTCGTTGTCGCAAGGAACGTTACAGTCAGGATGCAGCTCTGATGTTTTTAGTGCATAGGTTTTAAACTCTCTTCCCTCGGGAAATAAATATTCAACTGGTTTGAAAACGGTGCAGCTGTGTACATCTACATTGGCTGCAACCAATACAGTAAACTCTCTTCCTGCAATATATTCTTCTACCAGCAGGGGACCATATTCATCAAGTATGCTGATACATTTTTGCTGTAATTCAATTTTATTGTGTACCAACGAATGTTCATCAACACCCAAACTATCTCCGGCTTTGGCTGGCTTAACAAACAATGGGAACGATAAATACCTAACGGCTTCGTCCACATCATTTAATTCAGTAATGATTACATAGCCCGGCGTTTTTACTCCTTCGCAATAAGCCAGGTATTTCATCAGTTCCTTTGGCGGGTCGTATAGTTTGGTGGTTGGTCCGGTAAAAGGAAGATTTAAGATCTCTAATGTATAAATAACATCAATGCTGGGCACTTCCCATTCCAAATAACCTTCACAGAGGTTTACAAAAATATCATACCCTTGCTTACTAAGTTCTTTCAGTTGTTTGTAAGTAGTAAGCTTATTAAGAAATACCGTGTGCACTTCTGCTTCGGGTATCAATACTGATAAATCCCGTGGCGGGTCGTAGTTTTTATAATCAACTCCGGTAGTGGAGTAATCCGGTTGCAGTACACAAACTTTCATGAAATGCTAAGGTAATAAGTAGAAGTATATAAACATCACCATCAGATATGAATGGCAATGAAACTTATTTAAGCGTAATCGTCTTTTTGATAGTCCTTTTTTTGCCTGCTGCTTTTTTTACCGATACCGTTTTCACCACACTTCTACGCAATGCGTCTTTCAGTATTTCGCCAATCACTTCAGTGAATGATACATTGGACGCTTTCAAAATAGCCCCAATGGAAGTATAGTTTTCGTCTTCGCTCAATCCGCATTGTGCATTGGCTTCCAGCATATACAATTTACCTGTACTTGAATCCTGGCGAATATCTATCCGGGTATAACCTTTTCCCCCGCAAGCTTTATAAGCATCCAAACTTAATTGTTTTAATGCGGGAATAAGTGATGGCTCAACCGATCCATATTCATAAAAATTTTCATTTGCTGGCATTGGGGCCTCGTCCTCATAAATCTCCCAGAGCCTGTCAAAGGATAAAAACTTCTCTGAATCCGGTAATGATTCATGAAAAATTCGTTTAACCGGTTCATAAACAATACAATTCTCTGCATCATCTGCTGAGCCGGTTATAAAAGTGGTGTATTCTGGACCGGTTATAAATTGCTCTACAAATAAACCATCAGCCAATAAGTTCCAGCCACGATAGCCTTTCTTTATTGCTGAGACCCTTTCCGCTAACTCTTCTTCTGTGTGCACCACATTTTTTACAGAAACACCCATACTGCCACCAGAGACCGCCGGTTTAATAATAATTGGTGTTCCCACTCTTTTACAAATCCCTTTGGTGGATCCCTTTTTATCAGTAATCACCCGCCAGTTGGCAGAAGATACCCCGGCTTTGTCAAAGGCCTTCTTCATCGGTATCTTAGAAGTAGTTATATCGTAAAAATGTGCATCAGACCCTGTATAAATCAGTCCGTATTTTTCTAATTCATGAATAACAGATACACCCGGCGCACCATTTACTTCATCGCCATCGCAAATATTAAGCACCAAAGGAGTTTTTCCATTGGTGGTAGCTGCAATAGAAGCAATAATCTCTTTATAATTATTAATAGTAACCGGTTGCCATTTCCATTCAGCCTTCAGCTCTTCAAATACTTTGGTGTATTCGGCAATGCTTTGTGTAAAGTCGTAATAGTATTTAAGATTGGGGTCTTCGGATTCAAGATGCGGAGCCAGCACCCAAATAGTGTATGGCTTCAATAACCGGGTGGCTTCAATTGTCTTCATAGAAATCAATCAGGCTACTTTCTTCCTGGCCGGTCGCTTAGCCAGTTGTTGTTGAATAAAATCGGTAAGACAATATTTTTCCTGTGCTTCTTTGGAAAGATACTTTGCACCTCGTATATCGCCGATACAAGCCGGGTGGCCACAATAACAATTGAATGTCTGTGTCATTTCCCATTCTGTAGATGGATAGAAGAACGTCATTTCTTCTTGCTGCTGAATTTCTTTTAACGCCACTAGTTGCATAGTAGTAGTGTTAAAGAAAACATTAGGTTCACAACTATGATTAATGTACTGGAGAAACTCCGGCTGCAGTGTAATATGCTTACCAATACCTACCTGCACGGTAAGGTATGTTGGCTCTGCAGCAATGGTTCCGGCAGAAAAATCGGCAATCACATCACCGGGCTGAAATGATTGGAGTGCAAATAATGCGTTTTGGTCGTTGGATAATTTTTGTCGCCTTTCAGCAATTACATGATTGCTTATAGTGCGATAAGCAGAAGTTGTAAGTGTATCCATAAATGTGTTAGTAAGTAATTAAATGAAAGTTATAAATAAACTTTTATTCAACAAGTTTATAACAGCTAAATGTGAATAATTAATGATAAATGTGAACTATAAATGATAGCGAGATTTAATCATTTATATGATATGTGTAATAGTGACTGAAGATACTAGTATCAAATGGTAACTACGAAAACAAGATATGTCACTATTACTCTGTTGCTTTTTCTAACTCAATACCAAGACCCGCCATTGCCAACCTGATTTCTCCAAAGCTAATATCATCACTGAGTTGTTGTTTGATTGGAGTTATAGAGTTTCCTTTAAAATCCTGTAAAGCAGCTTCAATAAGTATCAGCTTCTCCCTGCTTATTACCTCTTCAATATTTATATCTCCCCGGCGGACAAACCTTGTTAGATGAGTTTCAATAGTGCTGACAGCAAGATTTCTTTCTGTTGCTATATCTGCAATAGTTTTACCTTCTTTAAACAACCGGAAGGATTCTGCATGAGTATCGCCTTTCTTTTTGCTTGTACCAGTAATAGTTTTTTCATTCGGCAGTTCGTTTTTATCCTTTCTTTCCCGTTTAGGTGTCTTTTCATGTATCAGCGATGAAAGGTCGTTTTCCTTACTGTAAGAAACGATAACATCTAAAAACTGCTGACCATATTGTTTCACTTTTGCATCGCCAAAGCCACTGATTTTTCTAAGCTCAGTTAATGTTTGGGGCAAATACATAGCCATTTCATCAATAGTATTGCTGCCTGCAACTATGTAAATAGGCAGGTCTTTCTTAGCACAAATAATTTCCCGAACCTTTCTTAGCTGTTGGTGCAATACTGGCCGCGGCGTATCTGTTCTCTTTTGCGAAGCACCTGCATAAGC
>JANMFO010000261.1:0-2174 GCA_031374245.1 Chitinophagaceae bacterium
TTTGATGGAGCATGTAATAGACTTAATAAATCAGCTTAAAGAGAAAGATTATTACTCGATATGGAAAGCAACGAGTGTTAATACCTGTTGCAGCTTTATAACCCTTTGGCCTACTGGTGCCCTTTCATGTATATATTTCAACACCCCAAGTCCTGGTTTCAGGATTACCTGATCTTTTCTGTAGTTACGGGCATTTTTTTCGAAGTACACACAATCATTAAATGTTCCGGCTGGAGTTTTCAACGCCGTTTGAATTTTTAATGAACGGCCCATTGCAGCAGCATCTTCAAAACTGGCAAGATAACGTACTGAATCGCCGGAAAAAAGACTGAAGTCTATTTTGGCATCTTTAATACCAGACGTAAAAATTCTGTCTTCTATAGTAAACAAAGCGGAGTCACTTGAATACAAAATACCAGGAATACCCGCAGAGATATTGCTCTCCCACCAAACAAGGCCATCAGAAAGTGATTTCAAGGCAGGAGTGTAACGTAATGTATCATATTGTACCCTGCTAAATATCCCATCTGTATAAGCGGAATCAAGATATACCCAGTAGTTTTTGCTGCTAAGAGGCAAAAGGCCGCAAAAATTTAGTGAAGCACCAGTCTCAATTACAGAATCGGCAGCATATGACCGTCCGGCAGGGTTAGCTGTCTGTGATACGCAGGCATCCATTACCGGTGATTCAGATTTTTCCGTGAAAAAATTTTGCTCTTTTCTACATGCAGAGAAGCAAATAGCTCCTAAAAGGAGGAAAGTAAAAGTTTTTTTCAAGGGGTTTAGTTTAGAGTCCAACAGGGCGACAAAATAGAAACTCAATTCTGCAATTCATAACAATTCCGGGTATTTTTTCTAAGTATATTTTACGATAACCCTTATAAGAACCAGTAATATTACTAAATATGAGTTGTCTGTATCATTATCTATTGAATTTTAGATAATACAATTAAATGGTTGAAAATGAATTAATAAAACACAAACAAAGTGAAATAAAAAAAGGGCTTTTGAAAGCCCCCTGTAATTTTACTGAAAAGAGAAAAGGTTCTTATTTGAAAATGACATCGAAAAACTCTCTCATGTCTTTCCATGATGCAGAGTCGGCAGCAGCATTGTATTTAATGGGTATTTTAAATTTCTCACCCATAGCGGTGGCATCAGGATTAGTAAAAGCATGAACTGCGCCTTCATAGCTCTTAAAAGTATATTTAGCTCCAATTGAATCCATTTGCTTTTTAAACTGATCTACTTCGGCCTGCGGCACAAAGGGGTCAATAGCACCATGGCAAACCAATATTTGTGCTTTCAGCAGATCTTTATTGGCTGGTACCACATTCAGGTTTCCATGAAAGCTAACGACTCCTTTTAAATCATCTCCCAGCTTTGCCATATTTATAACTTGTGCCCCGCCAAAACAATAACCGATAGCAGCTACTTTTTCCGGGTCAACCTGACTGTATGTCTTTAATTTGTTTAATGCAGCATCAAATCTTTGTTTCGCCATTTGGGGATCCTGGTAAAAAGGCATAGCCAGTTTTCCAGCCGCATCAGGATTATCGCCTCTTCTTCCATTTCCATACATATCCAATGCCATTGCGATATAGCCCAATTTTACTAATTCCCTGGCCCGCATTTTTGCATAATCATTCAATCCCCACCATTCATGCACAACTAAAATTGCCGGACGTTTACCTTCTATGTTTTCATCATATACCACATAACCATCCAACACAAGGCTGTCTTTAATATCGCCGGGAGAATAAGTTATATTTTCTTCTTTTAATTTAGGCTCTTTCATTTCTGATTCCTTTTTATTATCACTGTTTTTGCAAGAAGTAAATAAGATAACGGAAGCAAGCATAGCAATTGGTATAATCCGCAGAAGTTTCATGATTGAATATTTTATGGTGAAAAAATGCAATAATAAAGTTCAGAAAAAGTTTTGGGACTCAAAAGAAAACTATCTATAAAGCCTATAGGATAATCTTTGTTTATTTCGGGGAAGCAATATTTACGGGAATGAGGGTTGCAAAATAAAATACTCAGGATCCCTATATTAAGCCTACCTTACAGGTCAACATCTTTGTTTTTATTACTCACCCCAGTTCTTTAAATGTTAATAATACTTTTGTTTTTTGTGTGCCACTGGTACCTGGCGATTTTTTCTCAAACTT
>JANMFO010000305.1:0-6325 GCA_031374245.1 Chitinophagaceae bacterium
CAATTACGGATACAAGAAATCCACCACTGAAAACAAGTGCATTCGTGCCTGGTAAAGCGGCAATGGATTGAAATAAAACTGTCACGGCTATCTTTGTAAAAGTAATTCATAAAACAAATATATAAAGTAAATGACATTGCATTGAAATCTTCAATTCTGGGATTTGAATATTGGTGTACTGTATATTTCTGCAGTTTCATCTATTATGGTCATTAGTATTTTAATGGCAGGTTGGGCCAGTAATAATAAATATTCATTAATGGGTGCCATGCGCAGCGGTGCACAAATCGTCAGTTATGAATTATCCGCCGGTTTATCTGTTCTTTCTATTGTAGTACTAACCGGAAGTTTACAGGTATCTGATATTATTAATTCACAAGCCAATGGTTGGTGGATTTTTAAAGGTCATATTCCTGTCATCATTTCATTTATAACTTTCATTATTGCTGTTACCGCTGAAACCAACAGGGCACCTTTTGATTTGGCAGAAGCTGAATCAGAACTGACAGCTGGCTTCCATACAGAATATTCAGGAATGAAGTTCGCTTTATTCTTCCTCGCCGAGTATGTGAATGTATTTATTGTATGTGCTGTCGGCGCTACATTGTTTTTAGGCGGGTGGATGCCTTTCCATATTGGAAACTGGACAGGTTTCAATCATGTGATGGATTATATTCCATCCAGTATCTGGTTCTTTGGAAAAACGTTTTTCCTCATATTTGTAATAATGTGGTTCAGATGGACATTCCCCCGTTTAAGGATTGACCAACTGCTGAACCTGGAGTGGAAATATTTATTACCAATAAGCATGATCAACTTATTAGTAGTAACAGCAATGGCAATTCTAGGATGGCATTTTTAGAACACGGATAAAATTATGTTTATAACGAAATACATAAAAGATGTTTACAGCGGAGTAAAATCATTGCTTACCGGCATGAAGCGTACACTGTATTATTTTACGCATCATAAAGAAATCATTACACAACAATACCCGGACAATCGTGATACACTGGTTTTGCCTGAACGGTTTAAAGGCGAAGTGGTAATGCCGCATGATGAAAAAAATGAACACCGCTGTACCGGCTGCCAAGCTTGTGAGTTGGCTTGCCCCAATGGCACCATTAAAGTGATTTTTAAAAATGAACTAACACCGGAAGGGAAAAAGAAAAAAGCGATAGATAAGCTAGTGTATCATCTTGAGTTATGTACCATGTGTAACCTTTGTATCGAAGCATGTCCTTCCGATGCCATCAAAATGGCGCAGACATTTGAACACAGTGTGTTTGACAGAAATGAGCTGACTAAAATTTTAAATAACCCGGGTTCTAAAATTATGGAAGGTGTAGAATGATGAACGGTTCAACCATAATATTTTATTTACTGGCAGCATTGACACTTGGCTGTGGTGTACTATCTGTTTCTACAAGACAGATATTCCGTGCCGCTATTTACTTACTGTTCTCCCTGATTGGTATTGCAGGAATTTATTTCTGGCTGCAATATGAATTTGTTGCCGCCGTACAGATTGTCGTCTATGTGGGTGGTATCGTAGTGCTTATTCTCTTCTCCATTTTTTTAACGCAACAAGCCGGAGAAAAATTAGCTAAACAAAAATTAGGCAGAAAATTATTTTCAGCTTTGGCTGCTTTCTGTGGGTTTGCTTTAACTATGGTGCAGGTGTACCAGCATACTTTTTATGAAACATCGGAAGCCCCTATACCTGCCACTGTTTTCAATATTGGTAAAAAAATGATGAGTGTGAATGATAAAGGCTATGCGCTGCCTTTTGAAGTGATAAGTATGTTGTTACTGGCAGCGTTGGTTGGTTGTATCGTCATTGCAATGAAAAGTAAACCCGAAGAACAATAATGGAGCCCGGACTATACCATATATTATTCATTAGTACAGCACTATTTTTTATTGGTATGTACGGTTTCTTTACCCGGAGGAACCTGATTACGATGCTGATGAGCATTGAACTTATTTTAAACAGTGTGAACCTGAATTTTATTGCATTCAATAAGTATTTATGGCCGCAGCAGATGGATGGTTTATTCTTTACCTTATTTATAATAGCTATTGCAGCCGCCGAAGCAGCGATGGCCATTGCTATCATTATTAATTTATACCGCAGTCATAAATCAATTGATGTGGAAAATGCTGAAGAACTAAAGTATTAACCAACGATGCCGAACGTATTGACCATAGCGCTGATTCCTTTATTGCCACTGGCTGGTTTTTTATTGCTGGGGTTGTTTGGTAAAAAATTTCCAGGCAATTCAGCAGGAGCCTTAGGCACATTGTTACTATTAATCTCATTTGTATTAGCAGCATATACAGCTTATGATTATTTCTCCCATAGCTATGTTGGCTTTTATCCAAGATTGGTTCCTTTTAAATATACCTGGCTGGAATTTTCGCAAGGAGTTTCTATTGATATGGGTATTATGCTCGACCCCATTTCCGCAATGATGATTGTTGTGGTTACTTTTGTATCGCTGATGGTACATATCTACAGCCTTACTTATTTAAAAGGCGAAAAAAGATTTTCAACTTATTATTCTTTTCTTGCCCTCTTTACTTTTTCCATGTTGGGACTGGTGCTATCATCCAATATTTTCCAGATTTATATTTTCTGGGAACTCGTAGGTGTTTCATCATTCCTTTTGATTGGTTTTTATTATGACCGCCCCAGTGCAGTAGCAGCTTGTAAAAAAGCATTTATAGTAACAAGGTTTGCCGACCTGGGATTTTTAATCGGCATATTAATTCTCTCCTTCTATTCAGGCACTCTTGATTTCAATACACTAATTGCCACATTAACATCGCCTGAATCCAATGGATTAAAATCAGCAGCAGCAGCTTCCTTTTTGGGCATTTCTGCATTATCATGGGGTGTCGTATTGATTTTTATGGGTGGTGCTGGTAAGAGTGCTATGTTTCCTTTGCATATCTGGTTGCCCGATGCCATGGAAGGCCCTACCCCTGTATCCGCATTGATACATGCAGCAACGATGGTAGTTGCCGGTGTATTTTTAGTGGCGAGGTTATTTCCTGTCTTTGCTATCTCAGCACCGGGAGCATTGGAATTAGTCGGATATGTTGGAGCCATCTCTGCGATCATCGCTGCTATTATTGCCTGCACTCAAACTGATATTAAAAGAGTATTGGCATATTCCACCATGTCGCAAATCGGTTTTATGATGTTTGCATTGGGTGTTTCCAAATATGGTGGAGAAAATGGATTGGGTTATACTGCTTCCATGTTTCATTTGTTCACTCATGCTATGTTTAAAGCATTGTTATTCCTCGGTGCCGGGGCTGTTATTCATTATGTACATAGCAACGAAATGAAAGACATGGGCGGATTAAGAAAATATTTACCCATCACTCATTTTACATTTTTAATTGCTTGTTTGGCTATTGCCGGTGTACCCCCATTTGCAGGATTTTTCAGTAAAGAAGAAATATTATTAGCTGCTTATAATAGCAGTCCTGCTATTTACTGGATTGCATTAATCACATCGGGACTTACTGCTTTTTATATGTTCCGTTTATACTTCAGTATTTTCTGGAATAAGGAACATCATCCGCATGGAGAATCGCATGGTGAAGGTGGATGGGCTATGATGATGCCATTAATTTTATTAGGCATTGGTGCGGCAGCGGCAGGTTTTATTCCGTTCGGAAGTTTTGTAAGCTCTGACGGCGTCCGGCTGGAAAGTCATTTTCATTTACAGTTTTCTATTCTTCCGGTTGCCATCGGGTTAGCGGGCATTTTTACAGCTATGTGGTTATACCGCAAACAAAGTAATAAACCAGACAGGCTTGCTTCTTCATTAAATGGTTTGTATAAATCGGCTTATCATAAATTTTATATTGATGAAATTTATTTATTCATCACCAAAAAAGTATTGTTTAACCTGGTAGGAAGACCGGCAGCATGGTTTGATAAAAATGTGGTAGATGGGTTGGTGAATCTGACGGGAAATACAACACAGGCTATTTCAGAAAAAATTAAAAAAGTACAATCGGGTAAAGTACAGCAATATGCTATTTACTTTTTGGTAAGCGGAATTGCACTGGCAGTATTATTTATTTATTTATTGAAATGAATCTTCTTTTATTAATATTAATCCCCTTACTGACTTCGGTAGCATTGCTATTAACCAGGAATAATGCACAGGTAAAATGGATAGCACTGGCTGGCTCGGCTGTCCAATTAGTAATGGCCTTTGTTTTATTATTTGCTTTCAATAGTCAGCGGGCAGGTGGCGATACCGAACAAATGCTTTTTCAACAGCATTACAAATGGTTTCCTGCATGGCGTATCGGTTTTCATATCGGTGTGGATGGTATATCGGTGGCGATGGTACTGCTCACTGCCTTCGTAGTAATAGCTGGTGTGCTGGTTTCCTGGAATGTGCAGAAGATGACCAAAGAGTTTTATTTCCTGCTCATCTTGCTCAGCCTCGGTGCATACGGTTTTTTCATTTCGCTTGATTTGTTTGTTTTGTTCTTCTTTTTAGAAATAGCAGTTATACCTAAATATTTATTGATAGGTATCTGGGGCAGTGGTAAAAAAGAATACAGCGCCAACAAACTTGCTTTATTATTAATGGGTGGTTCCGCATTGGTATTGGTTGGGTTATTGGGACTATACTTTTCAGCAGGCCCGGGTCGCAGTTTTGATTTGTTACAAATGGCACAACTGAATATTCCCGTCGTAGCACAACATATTATATTCCCGTTATTATTTGTTGGCTTCGGCGTCTTCACTGCATTATTTCCTTTTCATACATGGGTACCCGATGGTCACTCTTCTGCACCTACAGCCGGTTCAATGTTTCTCGCTGGTATATCCATGAAGTTGGGCGGTTACGGTTGTTTGCGGGTTGCCACTTATTTATTACCTGAAGGAGCAAAAGAATATGCCGATATTATTATTGTACTTTCTGCTATTGCTATTTTATACGGTGCCTTTGCTACCATGATGCAGAAGGATTTGAAATACATCAATGCGTATTCATCCGTGAGCCATTGTGGTTTTGTTTTATTAGGAATAGGTATGCTAACGAAGACAGCCATCACTGGTGCCGTGATGCAAATGGTATCGCATGGATTGATGACAGCTCTTTTCTTCGCAGTTATCGGTATCATTTATGAACGTACACATACACGACAGGTAAACGAAATGGGCGGACTGATGAAAGTAATGCCATTCACCACCACGGTTTTATTTATTGTTGGTTTATGTTCATTGGGTTTACCGGGTCTTAGTGGTTTTGTTGCAGAAATGACAGTGTTTATGGGTTCATGGGAAAATGCTGACATGTTCCATCGTGTTGCCACTGTTACGGCTTGTATGTCAATTGTTGTAACAGCAGTATATATTTTACGGGCCATTGGCAATGTGGCCATGGGACCAATAAAAAATGAAGCTTTTTCACACATTAAAGATGCTAACTGGAATGAAAAACTGGCAGCTGTTATTTTGGTCGCAGGGATTCTTGCAATTGGCATAGCCCCTTCCTGGTTAAATGATTTAATCAGACCGGGTGCAGAAATTATAATGAATAAAGTTTCGGGTAAATAAAAAGAAGAATGCTGAATGATTTCTTAATATTAATGAAGAGTGAATGGGTGATAACACTCATCATCTTCCTGTTGCTGTTTATTAAAATCGGTAAGGGGATGAAGAACGAATCACTCCTGTCGCTGATACAGGTGTTATTACTTTTGAATGCAGTAGCCGGGTTTTTCTTCAATAAAGAAGGAAGCCTGTTTGATGGTATGTTTCATACCAGTTCATTGATTGCTTTTCAAAAAGTCATCCTCAGTTTGGGTGTTTATCTTATTTCGTTGGTATGTGCCGACTGGTTGAAGAAAAGCCAGCATCTTCCTGAATTTTTTATACTGATGCTTTCAGCACTGCTTGGTATGTTCCTTATGATCTCAAGCGGCAACCTGCTGATATTCTACCTCGCATTGGAACTGGCTACCATTCCAGTTGCTGCAATGGCCAATTTTGATATTAACAAAACGATTTCTTCAGAAGCTGCTATGAAGATGATTCTGTCTTCTGCTTTTTCGTCCGGCATATTATTATTTGGCATCTCATTGGTATATGGCGCTACTGGCACTATCAGCTTTGCCGTTATTCCGCAATTACTTGATGGTAGTCCTTTACAGATACTGGCTTTTGTTTTTCTGTTTACCGCATTTGCTTTCAAATTATCCATCGTTCCGTTCCATTTCTGGACAGCCGATGTGTATGAAGGATCGCCGATTGCCACTACTTCTTTTCTATCTGTTATTTCAA
>JANMFO010000326.1:0-3788 GCA_031374245.1 Chitinophagaceae bacterium
CCGGCAGAATACATTGCAGATGAGTTTTGCTCCAATCAATCCAGTTGCATCGTCAAGTGAAATTTTGACTGCAAGGGAATTGGTGCGCCAGGTTTATATGGATGAAAAGGTGGAGCAATACATTTTAGATATTGTTTTTGCTACTCGAAACCCGGAAAATTATAAGCTGGAAAAGTTGAAGCCGCTTATTTCTTATGGTGCATCACCAAGGGGAAGTATCAATTTAGGTTTGGCAGCAAAGGCACAGGCATTTCTTAATAAAAGAGGTTTTGTAATTCCTGAAGATGTAAGAAGTATTTGTAAAGATGTATTGCGCCATCGTATCGGGTTAACATATGAGGCAGAAGCAGAAAATGTAAAAGTGGAAGATGTGATTGAGGATGTGCTTAAACAAATTAATGTGCCCTAATGCTGACGACCACCGAAATATTAAAAAAAGTCAGGGAGTTGGAGATTAAAAGCAAGAAGATAACTACCGATTTATTTACCGGAGAATATCACAGTGCTTTTAAAGGAAAGGGTATGTCGTTTAAGGAAGTGAGAGAATATTCGGCGGGTGATGATATACGTTTTATTGATTGGAATGTATCAGCCAGGTTCGGACATCCTTTCAGTAAAGTGTTTGAAGAAGAAAGAGAATTGACGGTGATGTTATTAGTCGACATAAGCAATAGCTCCCTTTTTGGTACTACTCATGCCAGGAAAAGAGATATTATAACCGAGATAGCAGCAGTGCTTAGCTTTTCAGCTGTAAACAATGCAGATAAAATAGGAGTGATATTTTACAGTGATGTTGTAGAAGGATATATCCCACCCAAAAAAGGGAAGCAGCATGCTTTATTTATCGTAAGGGAATTATTGAGCAAAGAGCCTAAAGGAAAAGGGACGGCTGTAAGTAAAGCACTGCGTTATTTTAATAATGTAACAAGACAGAAAAGTATTGCTTTTATCCTTAGTGATTTTATAGATGCCAATTATGAAGATGCATTACGCATTGCAGGAAAAAAGCATGATGTAATTGGGATTAAGTTTTATGATAAAATGGACCAGCAATTACCAGATGCAGGTCTGCTACAAGTAAAGGATACTGAAAGTGGAAAAACGAAATGGGTGGATAGCAGTAATAGTTTTGTCCGATATAGTTATGAGCAGGAATTTTTTCGGGTGACTAATTATAGCACACAAACATTTAAAAAAGCTGGCTGTGACCTGTTGCATGTAAAGACAGGCGATGATTATGTAAAAGTGCTTCAAAAGTTCTTCCTCAGCAGGAACCGATAATAAAAATGATCTTCAAAAAGCAAATACTTTTTCTTTTCTCTTTGTTTATTGTACAATTGATAACTGCACAAGATGGTACAACTATCAAAGCTTCCGTAGATAAGAATAAAATCCTTATTGGCGAACCAATTCAGTTAACTGTTGAAGTGTACCTGTCACCTGAGTCGGTAAAGAAATTTATTCCGATAGATAGCATTGAACATTTTGAGCTGCTGGACAAACCGGTTATTGACACAACAAGTAACGACGGCGGGTTGAATATAAAAGGCGTTTATAAAATCACCAGTTTTGATTCTGGCCATTGGGTGATTCCCTCTTTTGTTCTTTCAAAAGATGTGAAAACAGATACTATTCCTGTTGATGTGGTCTTTTCTGATTTTGACCCTGCGCAGGATTATCATGACATAAAAGATATTCTGGAAGCGAACCCCGCTGAAAAGAAAGCAGAATGGTGGTGGTATGCTGCTGGCGGGGCTTTGTTATTGGCGTTACTGCTTTTCTATTTGTTAAGAAAGAGAAAACCTGCTCCTGTTTCGATGCCGAAAGTTATTATTAACCCTTATGAAGAAGCGATGAAACAACTGGAACAGTTACACCGGGAGAAATCGGAAACCAAATTGTATTATTCAAAACTGACCGATATTTTTCGGTTATATATTTTTCAGAAGAAAGGAATCTTGTCATTACAAAAGACAACGGATGATTTGGTGATACAATTAAAGAGCTTGAACCTGAGTAAAGAACAGTTTGATAAACTATCACAATCATTACGGCTGAGCGATTTTGTAAAGTTTGCAAAATATATTCCATCGGCTGATGATGATAGAAATTGTTTTGAAGAAATAAAGAATGCAATAATAACTATTGAAAAAGTACAGGCATAAAGACGATGTTGTATGACTATATAAAAAATATGGACTTTGCTTACCCGATATTCTTCGGGTTATTTGTGTTATTGCCGCTATTATTTTGGTGGTACATAAAAAAGTATAATAACCAACAGGCCACCATCAATGTATCAACAGCACATGCTTTTGCTGTTTCTTCCTGGAAGAATAGATTTCGGCACTTGCCATTTATACTACGGTTGCTGACTATAAGTTGCTTGATAATTGCATTGGCCCGTCCCCAAAAGCGAAATGATGAAGAGCAAACAAAAGGCGAAGGAATAGACATTGTGTTGTGTATGGATGTAAGTGGGAGCATGGGTTCAAAAGATATTTTGCCATCCAGAATGGAAGTGGCCAAGGAAGTAGCAGAAGAATTTGTCCGCAGCCGCCCGGTTGACAGAATAGGCCTGGTGATTTTTTCAGGTGAAAGCTTTACGCAATGCCCTATTACTACAGACAGAAATACATTGATTACACAGATTCAAACATTAGAAAGCAGAAGATACCTGAAAGATGGTACAGTGATTGGCGAAGGGTTAGCCACAGCAGTTGACCGATTGAGCAAGAGCGAAGGAAAAAGTAAGGTAATTATTTTGATTACGGATGGTAAAGAGGATGCACCGGATACAAGATTGATTGACCCACTCACGGCATTGGAGATTGCTAAATCTCAACAGGTAAAAGTTTACACGATTGGTATGGGGGCAATGGCATCGAGTATTGTTGAGCGGACGGATAATAAAATAAAATCAAAGAACCCGGCTATTGATTTTATTGATGAAGCCTTATTGAACAAAATCGCCAACGAAACCGGGGGCAAATATTTCCGGGCAAGGGATAAGGATGGATTGAAAGCAGTGTACAGCCAGATTGATAAACTGGAAAAATCAAAGGTTGATATTATCTCTTACAAAAGATATGATGAACGATTTCTTCCTTTTATATTGGCGGCTTTAGCTTTCTTACTGATAGAAATAATTTTACGCTTCACGGTATTCCGTAGATTCCCGTAACCATTTTATTCTGCTAATACCGATTCATCGGCACTATATCGGGAACTGTTGTTCCTAATTTATACAACCATTTGATATAACTTGCAGCCCGATGAAAGCAACCGTTTATAAATCAACCGGAAGCTGGTATTCTGTGAAAGATGCCACAGGGAAATTCTGGGATGCCCGTATGAAAGGGGTAATGAAACTTGATGATATCACTTCAACGAACCCCGTGGCCGTTGGTGATGAAGTAGAAATAGAGTCGCAGGCAGATACTGATAATTCAGCCATCATTGATGAAATACATCCCCGTAATAATTATATCAACCGCCAATCTCCAAGGCATAAGCACCAGCATCATATTGTAGCTTCCAATCTCGACCAGTCGATGCTGGTAGCAACTTTGAAAGAACCGAGAACCTCGCAGGGATTTATTGACCGGTTCCTGGTGGCTTCAGAAATGTATCATGTAAAACCTTTCATTGTTTTTAATAAATCTGATTTATACAAGGCAAAAGAAATGGATAAATATGCACAATGGAAAGCGATGTATGAAGCAGTAGGTTACAAAGTGTTCCTGATAAGTGCAGAAAAGAAAGAAGGGGTGGATGAAGTGCTGGAG
>JANMFO010000308.1:0-2951 GCA_031374245.1 Chitinophagaceae bacterium
CCCGGCGTTATTTATTATAACAAAGGCAGAAAGTTTGCGCAACGTTTTGACCCCACTAACAGTGTCATCACCAGCAAGACAAGTTCACAATATGTCAACTACATTGATATTCCACTCAATCTTGTTTACAAGTTTGGAAAGAAGGCTAAATTTATAATCGGTGGCGGACCGTATGGTTCCTTTTTTTATACAGGAAGAGAAGCTTCAAAAACTACTACACTTACCGGAGCAACAGAAACGGAAAATGAAGATTTGCCAGTTGGTAAAAATGCAGGTCAGTATCGTATCCTTAATTATGGTGTTAATGGTTTAGCTGGTTTTGAATCAGGCCGTTTGTTTGTTACGGCTAACTACAGTCTTGGATTAAATGATTTTTATGAATCTACAACCTATACCGGTACATTCAGACACCAGGTAATCGGCGGCACTATAGGAATATTCCTTGGCAAGCCGGTTAAAATGGAAAAGAAAATAAAAGATAAAGACAAAGATGGTGTGCCGGATGATACAGACAATTGCCCGGATGAACCCGGTGCCGCTATTACCAATGGCTGCCCTGATAAGGATAGTGATGGTGTTGCTGATAAAAATGATAAATGTCCTGACACAAAAGGGTTGGTTAAATACAACGGCTGCCCGGTAACGGATAAAGATCTTGATGGTGTAAATGACGATGAAGACAAATGCCCTGATCTAGCGGGATTAAGAAAATACAATGGCTGTCCTATTCCGGATAGTGATAAGGATGGTGTGAATGATGAAGATGATAAATGTCCGGATGTAGCAGGATATGGTCGCTACGCCGGCTGTCCTGTTCCGGATACTGATGGTGATGGCATTAATGATGAAAATGATAAATGCCCTAACGAAAAAGGAACAGTTGATAACAAAGGCTGCCCTGCTGAAATCAAAAAAGAAATAATTGAGAAAGTAAATTTTGCTGCAGAAAAACTACAGTTTACATCTGCCAAATCTGTTTTACTACCACAATCAGTAAAAGTATTGGATGATGTGGTGAAAATATTAAACGAGAACCCAACAATCAATGTATTCATTGAAGGTCATACCAGTGCCGATGGTAGCTTGCCTTTTAATATGAAATTATCGGAAGAGAGGGCCTATACCGTTAAGAATTACCTGCAATCGAAAGGGATAGCAGAATCAAGGCTAACAGCTAAAGGATTTGGCCCAACCCAACCCCTTAATAATGGTAAGACGTTCGCAGAGAAATCACAAAATCGCCGGGTGGAATTGAAACTAAGCAACTAACTACCGATACCAACCGTCAAATTTTTGCCAAAAAGCCCCTTACCCGGGGCTTTTATTTATGTAAAATGTATGAATGGTAATCTGTATTTTTACGACTTTACCAATTTTGTAGAATAAAATAGCACATATGAATAGTTCAATGAAACGTACCTTTTTACTTGCTCTCAACGGATTAGTATTCTCCACCCTGTTTGCCCAAAAAGATGAAGTACCTAAAGGCTGGCATATGCTGGATAAAACAGCCAATGGTTTTTACGGAATCAGTGTTGATAAAGCATATGATTTTGTAAAAGCTAAAAAGCTAAAAAGCAAAACGGTTATCGTAGCCGTCATTGATTCAGGTATTGATACTACCCATGAAGACCTGAAAGCAATTCTCTGGAAAAATCCAAAAGAAATTCCCGGTAATGGTATAGATGATGATAAAAACGGATATATAGATGATGTATACGGCTGGAACTTCCTGGGTGGCCGTGATGGAAAAAGTGTTGAACAGGATTCGTATGAAGCTGCAAGGGTGTATCATAAATTCAAAAGTAAATTTGATGGAAAAGAAATAGATATTGCTACGCTTAGCAAAGAAGATGCAGCTGAATATGAAATGTGGAAACGTTCACAAAAAGAAATTGTAGGCGACACAAAATCAGGCACACTTGAATTACTTTTTTTGAAAAGAGCTTACACCAGTGCTTTAAAAAGCGATAGCATTCTCCGCAAAGCAATGGGCAAAGACAAATACACTGGTAAAGAATTAGGTGAATTTACCCCTACAGAAGCAGATGCAAAAAAAGCAAAAACAGCTTTGTATGGTTTAATGGCTGGCAATGATGCAATGGAAACCACCAATCAGGAATTTCTGGAAGGCTTTGGTGACTATGTAAATGGTGAAGAAAAGAAAGCCGATGCTGGCAACACTCCACCTAAGGATTACAGAGGTGATATTGTAAAAGATAATTATAACGACTTCAGCGATAAATTTTATGGCAACCCGGATGTGATGGCAAGTAATAAAAGTGCTTTACATGGCACCCACGTTTCCGGTATCATTGCAGCATCCAGAAAAAATGGTGTGGGTATGGATGGGATTGCAGATAATGTAAAAATTATGACGCTTCGTGCCGTACCCGATGGTGATGAACATGATAAAGACATTGCATTGGCTATCCGCTATGCAGCAGATAATGGCGCACAGGTAATCAACATGAGCTTTGGTAAAAGCTTCTCTCCTGAAAAACAATGGGTAGATGATGCCGTAAAATATGCTGAAAGCAAAGGTGTATTATTAATTCATGCAGCAGGTAATGATGCAAGAAATCTTGATACCTCCTACAACTTCCCCACTCCTGTTTTTCAGGCAGATGGTAAAAGGGCCACAAACTGGATTACTGTTGGTGCCAGCGGCGACCCTAAAGCAGGTGGATTAACCGCCAGCTTTTCCAACTATGGTAAAAAAGAAGTAGATGTATTTGCACCCGGTGTAAGAATTTATTCAACTGTTCCCGGTGGTAATACTTACCAGAATTTACAGGGAACCAGCATGGCTTCTCCAGTGGTAGCTGGTCTTGCATCATTTTTGTTGGAGTAATACCCTGCTCTTAGTCCTGCTCAGGTAAAAATGGTGATTGAAAAATCATCTCAAAAACCCGGCGATACATTAAGAAACCCTGAAACAGGTGACATGG
>JANMFO010000340.1:0-4470 GCA_031374245.1 Chitinophagaceae bacterium
TCGGCACTTCGCTGAAGAGTGCTACTGAGGCAATCTCCCCTTCTGTTCCGATGCAATAATCACTGATAATAGTATACGAAGGCAATTGAGGAATCACTGCAACCGGGATTAAACCAACGTCTATTTCACCTTTTATCAGCATTTCAGCCAATCTTGAAGGGTAGTCTCCCACCAGTTCAATTTGATCACTGATGGGTGGTTTTTGCAAACCATAAATCAGTGGCTTTGTATTCAGGTAATTAACAATGCCTACTCTAATCTTCTTCAATTCAGTTATTTTTGTGGCGCAAAGGTAAAGTTTGAAGAGACTTCTTTAAAATCAAATCATGGAATTGACTGCTCTCACTGCTATTTCTGCTATTGATGGCCGCTACCGCAAACAGGTACAGCATCTGGATGAATATTTTTCGGAATATGGCCTGATGAAATACAGGGTACTGGTGGAAGTAGAATACCTGCTTTTCCTGGAAAGAAAAAAATTTTTTAAACTACCTGCCAAAGTAATAAAGCAATTACAAAAAATGGCTGAAGATTTTGGCCAGGAAGATGCACAGGAGATAAAGCAAATTGAGTTTACCACCAATCATGATGTAAAAGCAGTTGAATATTACATTAAGAATGAACTGGAAAAGATGGGTGGTGCTGCCGCCAAAGAATGGGTGCATTTTGGATTAACATCACAGGACATTAACAATACTGCTATTCCATTATTCTGGAAACATGCGATTGAATATGAATACCTTCCCGGATTATTGAATCTTAATACACAATTAAAATTGCTGGCAAAAGAATGGATGGATATTCCCATGCTGGCACATACACATGGCCAACCGGCAAGCCCTACCAAACTGGGCAAAGAGATAATGGTTTTTGTAGAACGGATAGAAAACCAGATTGAGCAATTCATCGGTATACCCTTTACCGGAAAATTTGGCGGCGCTACCGGCAACTTTAATGCACACCATATTGCCTTTCCAAAAATTGACTGGATAAAATTTGCCAATGAATTTGTTGCTAAAATAGGATTGACACGTCAGCAGCACACTACACAGATAGAACATTACGACAACCTGGCTGCCCATTTCGATTGCATGAAGCGTATCAATAATATCCTTATTGATTTCAGCCGGGATGTGTGGGCTTATGTGTCCATGGAATACTTCAAACAAAAAACAAAGAAAGGCGAAGTGGGATCATCCGCCATGCCGCATAAAGTAAACCCGATTGATTTTGAAAATGCAGAAGGCAACTTAGGATTAGCCAATGCCATTTTTGAATACCTTTCAAGCAAACTTCCCATTTCAAGATTACAAAGAGACCTTACAGACTCTACTGTATTGCGCAATATCGGTGTGCCCTTTGCACATACATTAATTGCTTTTCGTTCAATTGAAAAAGGATTGAGCAAATTAGTAATTAATGATGCGAAGATTCATGAAGACCTTGAAAACAACTGGGCGGTAGTTGCAGAAGCTATTCAAACGGTGTTGCGCAGAGAAAATTATCCTAATCCCTACGAAGCCCTGAAAGATTTGACAAGAGGAAATAATAAGATTGATAAAAAAGCAATTCACCAGTTTATTGACGGGTTGAAAGTAAAAGAAGAGATACGAAAAGAATTGAAAAAGATAACGCCGCAGAATTATACGGGTGTGGGAGCTAAACATTAATTATTTTCTGATAACATACACCAGCAACTCCTTCTCCCCGTCCATCTTTGTTTCAAGTAATTTAAACCCGGCTTTCAGCAACACTTTTTGTGAAGCTGTATTCGGTGTTTCCGTCACCCCATAAATTTCAGTAAGCGGAGTCCGGTTATAAAAATAATTCACACCCTCTTTTGTTACTTCGGTAGCATAACCCTTGCCCCAGTGCTGTGGCAGAAAGGAATAACCCAATTGTGTTTTTTCAATATCATCAGGAATAGGAATAATAACAAAGCAGCCCACAAACAAACCGCTTCCTGCTTCTTCTACTGCCCAATATCCTTTATACTCCCTATGAGACGTGGTAAGAATTTTCTCCCTTAAAAAGGTATCACTCTCATCCCTTGTTCTTGGCGGACGGATATACTGCATCACTTCAGGATTGCCCTGCAATGCAAAAAAATTATCCGCATCTAAAGAAGTTAAATGACGTACTCTAAGTCGTTTGGTTACAAATACTATTGCCATAAAATAATTTCCAATAATCAACCGTTCCCGGCACCTTGTTCCGCCGTAGTACAGGGAAACTAATTACTATAATAAAGTTCAGGCGGAACACAGTGCCTTTCGTTGCCCTGCATAGCATGCAGCAGGGTCTTGCTTTATTACTCCGAAACCAAAAAACAAATATCAAAATTTCGAACTCCCTGTGCGATGGCCCGGAAAAAAGGCGGAGCATTCTTTTTTCCTTGACTTTTTGTTTCTTTTGTGTCAAGACAAAAGAAAAGAAAGATGAAAAGAACTTACAAAGGTCATAATGTTTGAGATGCCTCATTCTTCGGCATGACAAGACCCCCGGTTATTCGTTAACACATTTTTTTGCGTTCGTGTCTTTGTATTGCACCTCACCCCATCACTAATTCTAATTAATCGGAAATACTGCGCCCCTCTCCTTTAGGAGAGGGAGGGGAAAACTCCGCCAATCAATCTCTCTCCGGGTGAGGTCTTTTGTATTCATCTGTGTCAATCCGTGTAAATCTGTGGCCAACCTGTATTTTTCAACACAGCACAACATAGATACTGCGCTACACAGAGACCAACTCCTGACTCCCGACTAAAGACTCCCGACTCATTTATGTATTTCCGAAGTAAAATGAAACGCCACATCCGGGTTATTCGTAATCTCTGTATTCAAAAACCACTCACTCTGCGCCAGGTATACCGGGTTACCATCCTTATCCTCCGCCGCATTCGCCTGCTTAAACCGAAGAAACTCCACCAGCTTCTTTGGGTCTTTCGATGTCAACCAGCAAGCCTTATAAAACGGCAAACTATTAAACACCACCGACGCCCCATACTCATGCAGCAACCGGTATTGAATCACTTCAAACTGCAGCTCACCCACGCAGCCGATAATTTTTTTATTACCCCCAAACTGGGTATACAACTGCGCCACTCCTTCGTCGGTTAACTGCATCAATCCCTTTTCTAATTGTTTTGTTTTCATCGGGTCTTTATTCACCACTTCTTTAAATATCTCTGGCGAGAAAGAAGGAATACCCGTAAAGAAAAAATTCTCTCCTTCTGTTAGTGTATCACCGATCTTAAAATTACCCGTGTCAAACAAACCCACCACATCACCCGCATACGCATCTTCAATCACACTTTTTTCCCGGGCCATAAAGCTGTAGGGGGCACTAAAACGAACATCCTTATCTAACCGCACATGGTGAAAGTATTTATTGCGTTCAAACTTACCGGAGCATACCCTGAAGAAAGCAATTCTGTCTCTATGCTTCGGGTCAAGGTTAGCATGAATTTTAAAAACAAAGCCACTCATTTTATCTTCTTCCACATTCACGGGCCTTACAGTGGTTTCCCGGCTGCGGGGGTGAGGGGCTATGCGGATAAACGTATCCAGCATTTCCTTTACCCCAAAATTGTTAACCGCACTGCCAAAAAACACCGGCGCCACTTTACCATCCAGGTAGTCTTGAATTTTCAACTCACCATGCACACCATCCACCAGTTCCACATCTTCCCGCAGTTGGGCAGCATCTCTTTCGCCCAGTTTCGCATTCACCACATCATCACTCAGGTCACTAACGGTTATCACATTTTCATCCGCAGCTTTGGTACCGGCGGCAAACAACACCAGGTTTTTATCATGCAGGTTATATACGCCTTTAAATTCTTTACCACTGTTGATGGGCCATGTCATCGGGTGCAGGGCAAGGCTTAGTTCTTTTTCCACTTCTTCCAGCAGGTCAAAGCGGTTCTTACCATCCCTGTCCATTTTGTTTACAAACACTATCACCGGTGTATCCCGCATACGGCACACTTCCATCAGGCGGCGGGTTTGTGCTTCCACCCCGTTCACACTATCTATCACCAGTATCACACTGTCCACGGCAGTAAGTGTACGGTAGGTATCTTCTGCAAAATCTTTGTGACCGGGAGTATCCAGCAGGTTTATCAGTACGTTATTGTATTCAAAACTCATTACCGAAGTAGCTACGGATATACCCCGTTGCCGTTCTATCTCCATAAAGTCCGAGGTAGCATGTTTCTTTATCTTATTGCTCTTAACCGCACCCGCCACCTGTATGGCACCGCCAAACAGCAGAAACTTTTCTGTTAGTGTTGTTTTTCCCGCATCCGGGTGAGAGATAATGGCAAATGTCTTTCGTCTTTCTATTTCGTTGTGATACTTCATAATAGGGCGGCAAAGATAAGGAAGGGTCATTTCTCTATCAGATTAGGATTAATAGTCACCTATTTTGTAAATTTGCTAGTTATCTATTTTTTTTAATATTAATTCAAT
>JANMFO010000314.1:0-2342 GCA_031374245.1 Chitinophagaceae bacterium
CGAACGATGTGATAACGAACACCGGGTAAATCTTTCACCCTTCCACCACGAATCAACACGATGGAGTGTTCCTGTAAGTTGTGACCTTCTCCCGGGATATAGGCAATCACCTCAATTTTATTAGTCAAACGAACTTTGGCAACTTTACGCAGCGCAGAGTTTGGTTTTTTAGGGGTAGTGGTGTACACCCTTGTACATACGCCGCGGCGTTGAGGACACTCATCCAAAGCCCTTGATTTACTCTTGGCCCTGATAATTTGTCTTCCTTTTCTTACTAATTGTTGAATTGTAGGCATTCTTGACCCTTATTTTTGGGAGGGCAAAGGTAACGGGGTGAGTCTTAATCTCCAAAAAAATGAAGGTTGATTTTTTGGGGATAATAGCTTTTGGGGATAAAATAGCCCGGAAAGTTATCCCGGGCCATTAAATTATATCGAACTCATTAGAAATCAACGGTTAAATCTTCTGCATCCAGTTGTACTTATCCTCCCTTCTTCCTTCCCTGATGTCAGTAACCCATTTTTTGATGGTTGGACCGGTTTTCCAGCTGCTTACATCAAACTTCATGTCAAAATCCTTGTAGCGGAGCTCTTTTATCATAGAAATAGTAGCAGCCGTTCCTGTTCCAAACACTTCGTGTAATTGCCCGCTTTTATAAGCAGCTATTATTTCATCAATACTTAAAGACCTTTCCTCAACTGTCAACCCCATTTCTTTTAATAAAGTAATGGTGCTTTGGCGGGTAACTCCGTCCAATATTGTTCCATCATTCAGGTCGGGTGTAATGGCGATGTTACCAATAATAAAGAACACATTCATGGTGCCACACTCCTGCACGTATTTATGTTCAAGAGCATCCATCCACAATACCTGATCGTAGCCTTTTTTCTTTGCTTCTGCTGTTGGATACATCGCTGCTCCATAGTTACCGGCTGCTTTGGCGAACCCAATACCACCGGGAACGGCACGAACATATTTTTCTTCTACATAAATACGCATCGGCTCAATATAATATGGCCCTGTGGGACTTAAAATAATCATGAACTTGTACGTATCTGATGGGCGAACACCAATCAATTCGTCACAAGAAAACATGAATGGCCTGATATATAAGGCATAATCTGCTTTAGAAGGTATCCAGTTTTTATCGAGAGCAATTAATTGTTTCAGGCCTTCCATAAATATTTCTTCCGGCACGGCTGGCATCTGCATTCTTTCAGCAGAAATATTGAAGCGTTTGAAATTATCCTGTGGGCGAAAAATAAATGCATTACCTTCTTTGTCTTTATAGGCTTTGATACCTTCAAAGATAGCTTGTCCATAATGCAGAGCCGATAGAGATGGACTAAGTAGTAAAGGTTGATATGGCTTTATTTCTACATTCTTCCATTCACCATTTTCATAGTCGGCTTCCAGCATGTGGTCGGTAAAATACCGGCCGAATGGAAGGTTCTCAAGATTCAAATCCTGTAATTTGCTTGTTTCTGCTTTTGTTACTGAAATGTCCATAGCTACAGTCATAAAAGTATATTTTTGACAGGTCAAAGAAACGAAAAAAACTAACACCTATTTGTCAAAATATTGCCAGTCTTATGGATTTGAATAACATTGAGTTACCTTCATCAGTTGTTGTCGAGTTATATCATAGTTCTCTTATCGGTAGCAATGAAATAGTTGCAGAGAAAAAAATAACGAAAGAAATCACTACCCCGGTTCCGGCGAAAAAAGATACTGCAACATGGAAATCACTTGGTGATAACCGAAAAAACATCCTGATTATGGTTAACAACAGCGATGCTGTACATATTCCTGACAATGAACTTAGTTTTCTTACGGGTATATTAGGTGCCTGTAAATTGAATATGGGTGATGTAGCAATTGTCAACAGAAATAATTATCCGGAAGTTTCTTACAAGGAACTGACTACATTTTTTAAAAGTAAAATTGTTTTCCTTTTTGATATTGAACCTGCGACTTTCGGACTTCCGATGAGTTTTCCGCATTACCAGATACAATCATTTGCCGGTAATTCATTTTTATTCTCGCCTTCATTGAAAGAATTGGAGAACGATAAAGTGGAGAAAAGTAAATTATGGATTTCACTAAAAAGATTATTCAATTTATAAGCTGAGCCATATTTCTTAAAGGCTAAATAAAAATTTGAAATTTGAAACTCATTTTTGCCACTAATAATCAGCACAAAATTGATGAGATCCGTTCTATGTTGATTGACACATTTGAATTGATAACCCTGAAAGAAGCAGGTATTGATATTGAAATTCCGGAACCGTATGACACATTAGAAGAAAATGCTTCCAGCAAATCAGCCACCATTTTTCAAA
>JANMFO010000426.1:0-15461 GCA_031374245.1 Chitinophagaceae bacterium
AAGTTGTTCATCTGCGGGTTCAAATAATAATAGTTGGTGAAAAACAACTGGAATGCGTGGCTGCTGGTATTAAATTCAACACCAAAAGACAAGCTGGGATTTGGATTGTAACGAACATGCTTGGTAATGGGCTGATCATAATTGATCATCACGGAAGTAACATTGGTCAATTTATACCGGGCTGAAAATGCAATTGCAAAATGGGTATTTTTCATTTCCGGTTCTACTTTCAAAGTACTGTCATTCAATTTAGTAAAATAACCGTTCACCACATTGGTGTGTGACAGGCTGGGACCAACCTGTACAGATAATTTATCAGTAACCTTTCTGGCTATTAAGATCTGATGGAAATAAGAAAGACGGTCGGAAGTGTACCTGTATGTTTCTTTATCAGGGTCTTTTTTGGTATTAAATGCCGCATTAACATAATAACTTACACTAACAGGATATTTTCCTTTTGTCTGGGTAATAATAGAATATTTAATACTTCCATCCCACAATGGTCCGGAGACAGATGATGGAGCTGATGCAGGGGCTATGGCCGCTGTTGTTTTAGTAAAACCGATGCCAACATTCAGTTTATTAATAGGAACATAACTAACACCTATCCGGATATTGGAAGGAGCAAAAAAGCCCCAGAAATCTTCATATCCTTTATTCCAGGTGCCAAAACGGTGCATGATGTCCATTTCCATGGTACCCTTTACTGGTACCATTACAGTTTGATTGTCGATAAGCCATACACTCTGAAAAGTATTTTTTACGGGCTTGGTTTTGGCCGGAGTTGCTGTTTCAGCTGCCACAACTGTACTATCCTGCGCCAGCAAAGCACCATTCAATATGAACAGGCATATTGCAAGCAAAGCAGGAACCGCAAACCAGCTTTTAGCAGTATTTATATTTAGTTTCATTTGATTTAGTTTTATTTCAATTAATTATTAGGGGCTCCGTTTCTAATCCAGTCATATATTTTTTGCTTGTCTTTTGCAGAGCTTAAGTATTGTGCCATATCCCCGTATACATTTTTATAGAGAATACTTTCTTTAGGCAGGGCAAGGTTTACAAAACCGCCATTAACAATCTGTGTATAGGATATATCCACTGTCAGGTATGGTTTATGAGCACCGCTTACATGACAACCGGCCAGTGCACAACTGGTATTAAACAGTGGCTTTAACTCATTCGTAAAACTAACTTGTTTAGGTGTACCCTCAGGATCGTCTGCCAGGTTGGGTTTGATAATATCTTTGTAGCAACTGGAAAGTCCAAATCCCAAAGACAAAACCAAACCTGCATATATTAATAATCGTTTCATTATTGGTTGATTTAAGGGTGATTATTTGTTGTTACAATTGATGTTTACTTCAATATCAATTTTATCAGCGATACTGGTGCTTACAATTCCATAATCACGGCAGTTGAAGGAGAACTTCAGTTGCAGACCAAATACATCGTAGGCGGCAGCAGTACCAAACTGTACTCTCTGTTTTTTAATGTATTTGAGGGTTCCGACTATTGATTTTGTAAGCGGAGTTGCTAATTTACCCTGGTAAGTAAGATTCAGTGTAACAATATAACCATTACTGGCTGGGTCGAATTTTACCTCTGTAGTTTTGATTTTGGCAAGATTAGGATAGCCCAGATTTTGAGTTCCTGCTACAATAGCAACAGTGCCCATGCCTGAAACGTTACATCCCACATCACGTCCTGGTTCACCGGTATTGGATGTATTGATCTGTACATAGCCGTTTAAAAATGTTTTAGAAGGTTCGTTCTCATAAAATTCCCATCCATTATCTAAAAGAGGCTGACCGGTTGTTGTGTAATTTATGGCCTTAGCATCTGTTACTTCATGCACGCCAAACTGGTTGAAACGACCGGTTAATAAACCTGCTGCTCCAACATAGGGGGTACTCCATAAGCAACTGGAGTGGGTTTTATCTACTTTCCATTCATTGGTATTTCCGGCAGTCATATTGCCTGGGAGCAGCACATCAGTTCCACGGGTGCTTACAAAAGGTTGAGTAAGCTGAATTGGAACAAGCATATCATTATCACGGGTGCAACTAACAACATAACCAAGTGCCAATACAATTGTGGCGGCTGCCCACAAGTGCGTTGTTTTAAAAAGTTTCATAAAAAGTATTTTAAAATGAATAATATTTTCAAAAAGACAGAGCAAAGCTATTACTGACAGCATGACGCTTTTATGACTATTGTCAAAAAGCAATGTGACTTGAATCACATTTTCAAAGGATTATTATCAGTTATTGCTAGAATTCGCTGTCTTTAAACAGCATAAAAGAAAAAAATCAGTTAATTATAAGAATTGAGGAAATACCAGTTGATTTGAAAAGGGGATTAAAATATTAATAAAAAAACAAGAAAGTCAACAATTGTTGGTTAGCATAAAGAAATAAGTAATTGCCGAAGGATTTGTTAGCTTGTTGCTTTAATATATTACAATTTGTTGAATTAACAGGAACTAATACAACAACTCCGGCAGGGCAATGAACCTGGTTTCCTGTGGCTGGTAGTGGACTACCGCAACCGGGTGTTTCATACTGTATTAAACATTTTGCAGGATAGCAAAGAAGAAAAAGATGCGGCACAGTTTTCTGTGCGGAAAAAAAATATACAATGGTATCTGGAAAATTTCATTCCAGGAGTATAGTAATTTTATAAGTGCGGCATTCCTCCATTTTATTATACTCCGTCGTAGTTTTAATAGCATTCACTAACCCTGAATGAATTATTCTAAGTATTTTAGAGAAATTTCATGGATAAAACCTATAATAAGATCTGGATTTTATTTGCCGTAATCCTGGCCTTTGCTTTTTTAGGGTTCTTTAAATCCTATTTTGTTTTATTTTCTACGATAGAAAAAATTCCTTTCGCTCACCATTTCCATACATTCCTTTTTTTGCTTTGGTTCGTATTGCTGTTTATTCAACCCGTTTTAATTAAAAGAGGAAATTTCAGGTTTCACCGATTTTTAGGGAAATGCTCATATTTATTAATGCCTTTACTTATTATTTCAATATTTATCGTTACCAGAAACCAGTATCAAAGAGAAATTAAACTATATCCCAGGAGTGAATGTATCGCTCACTTAATTATTCCCTTACCACAACTGGTCATTTTCGTAATGATGTATGTACTTGCCATGATACACACAAAAAATACCGGGTTTCATATGAGGTATATCATCGGGGCTTCTTTAGTACTTATTGGACCTGGCTTAGGACGGGCCTTCATTTCCCTGGGGGGCATTTCATTTAAGCAGAGTGTTCAATTATCTTTTTTAGTTACAGAACTTATTCTTGCCGGCTTAATAATGTATGATATAAAAAAGGGAAATCGCTATAAGCCCTATTTGGTATTATTAATCATTTTTATATGCTGTCACCTGGGCTGGTTCTTTATACCGTATTCATCAATATGGCAAACGGTTTGTGGAATGTTTGTAAACCTGTTTTTTGAATAGAATGAAAATTCAATAGAAGCAGCTAAATATTTTACAGTCAATTGGCGGATTGTTGATTCCTGCAGGAGAACGCACTGTATGAAAAGAGTAAAAAACAAATTAATATTCATCTTTTTTTAGCGTCATAAAGCATTGAGATTGCTCTCACCCTATACTATCTAAGTAGTATTACAATGGCGCCCGATTTAGAAGAATGTATTACACCAGTTTACTTGTAGTCCCATTATTTTATTACCGAAGGATTTTGTTAGCTTGATGCGTCTATACTACAACCAGTTTGAATGAACAGGAATTAATACAGCAGCTAAAGCAGGGTAATGAACCTGCCTTCCGGTGGTTGGTAGAAAACTACCGCAACCGGATATTTCATACTGCGCTGAATATTTTGCAGGATAACAAAGAGGCAGAAGATGCGGCGCAGGAAACATTTATTCAGGTCTTTGAATCAGTAAAAACATTTAAAGAAGAATCATCTCTTTCCACCTGGATTTACAGAATAGCAACAAGAAAGGCATTAGATAAAATACGGCGACGAAAGACAAGACAGAAGCTGCACAAAATATTACCCTGGTGGATGCCGGAAGAAAAGAAAAGCAGTAATGCGTTATTCGAGCATCCGGGCATTGCAGCAGAGAATAAAGAAAAGGCAGCCATCTTATTCAAAGCCATAGAATCATTACCCGACAAACAAAAACTGGCTTTTACCTTAATAAAAGTGCAGGGGATGAATTATGAAGAAGCCTGTGAAGTGATGCAGCAAAGCATTAAAGCAGTTGAATCACTCATCAGCCGGGCAAAAGTGAATTTGCAAAAACAACTGGAAAAGTATTACAAAGCATTAAAATAAAAAATATGGAAAGAAAATCTACACCATTGGTTGACGAACATCTTCAAAGCATACAGGGGATGCAGGAAGTGGACACAGATGATTTCTTTTATACAAGACTGATGGCGAGGATGGAAAGTGAGAAACCAGGTAAAGGTTGGAACCTGCCACTAAAGCCTGTTTGGGTAGTGGGGTCATTGACTTTGTTATTAGCCATGAATGGATTTATGTTGCTGCAACAGTCTAAAACAAAAAGAACAAACGCAGTGGTATCCACATCTTCTCTGCAAAATTTTGCTGAGTCATATGACCAATCTATTTCATCATCTTATTGAATCATGCGTTATGAATCCCGGAACAAAAAATAAATTACTGACAGGGCTCGTTGTTTTTTTATTAGTGGCCAACGCTGCTACGATAACTATGTTTTGGATGGGCAGAGCAAAACATCCGCTTCAACCCAAAGGAACACCACAGGAGTTTTTAGTGAAAGAATTAAAACTGGATGACAAACAACAGGAGCAGCTGGAAGTAGTAGTGAAAGAACACCAGAAAGGGGCAGAACAACTGAGAATAAAAGTAAGAGCAGCAAAGGAAAATTTATTTGATTTACTGAAGCAATCAAATGTGACAGACAGCGTAAAGCAGGGAGCAACAAAAGCAGTGAGTGTCATCACAGAAGAATTAGACCTGCTGACATTAAACCATTTTCAAAAGGTAAGGACTTTGTGTACACCGGAGCAACAAAAAAAGTTCGACGAAATAATTCACCAGGTTACCAGTATGATTGGACAACCCCGGCCACCCATGGGTCCTGGTCGTGGCCCGGAAGGTCCGCCGCCAAATTTTTAATAAGTGTTGTGTTATAAAGAAAGATGAAATATCTCTCTCCGTTTTTATTTAACAATAGATGTATTATTCAGCAGGTTTTTCTATTTTTCCGGAATGTTATTCGATTTCAACCGGTTCAGTTCACTACTGCTCATTTTTTTTGTACATGGCCTGGTCTATTCCCTGTTATTATACAGAAAAGGAGTTATCAATGAAACCCGTTCTGATAAATGGCTGAGCCTTTTTTTACTGCTCTGTATTTTTTACATCACTCCCTGGATGATTGGCTTTGCCGGCTGGTATGATACGCAGCCCTACCGGGATATTTTATTCTACGTACCCTTTCAGCACTTGTATTTTATCGGGCCTGTTATTTTCTTTTATGTGCAAAGTTTATTAAACCCCTCATTTGGGTTTCGAAAAAAGGAATGGTTGCATTTACTTCCCGGAATCCTGTATTTGCTTTTTAGTATAGTAATGTTTGTAACAGATAAACTGGTATTGAAGAAATATTACTTTCTGGCAAATGGCGCAGACCCTGATTTTGATACCTGGTACCAGATGACAGGCTTTATTTCCATGCTGCTATATTTCTTTTTATCTCTGCGGTATTACAGTTTGTACAAAAAACTAATGGTACAGGTTATCAGCTATGCAGATGTTGTAATGTTTCGCTGGATAAAAAACTTTTTGCTGGCTTTTTTATTGATGTTAATAGTCCGGATTGGATTTGATATCAGGAATTTTATTATTGGCAGCACTTACGAAAGCAGCTGGTGGTATTTTCTGGCCTTTGCTCTCATCTTTTATTATATTGCCATTACCGGTTATGCCAATTCTATTGAAACCAAAATCGCTTTTCAGCCCAACCTGTTAGCGTATCGTCCGGCTTTATTACTGAATTATAATTCTTCCAATAAAAATATTGATACTGAAACAGAAGAAGCCGAAGTCATAAATATCGAATCTGTTTCCCCTGCCGGAGAAAGTGGGACAACGGAAGAGGTAAAAGGCTGGAAAGAGAAATTATCATACCTGATGCAATCAGGCAAAGCGTATGAAGACCCTGAACTGTCATTGGCGCAGGTAGCAAAACAATTACAAAGTAACCCGGCATTTATTTCAAGGATGGTCAACCAGGGTTTCGGCATCAACTTCAATGATTTTGTCAATCAGTTTCGGATTGGCGTCGTTAAAGAAATGCTCAACAAAGGGGAACATAAAAAACAAACCCTGCTCGGGATTGCTTTTGAATGCGGCTTTAATTCAAAAGCTACGTTTAACCGGGCTTTTAAGAAAGCTACCGGACTTAGTCCTAAGGACTGGATAGATAAGAAGCTTTCAAATCCTTAATTTGCACAATGCCTTCTTTTTTTCAACAGCCCTTCCCTTCATTCTATCCCTCCCGTCATGCAGTGATGCAATGTGGATTGGCAGGCATCAGTGTATTTTTTGTCCTGTTTCTGTTAGAGCCGTTTGGTATGGATAATTATACTACCCCAACAAGGCTGGGTGTAGCGTTGGCGTATGGAGGAATAACTTTTTTTATTTCAATTTTATTTACCTGCCTGCTTCCTGTTGGATTTCCTGCTTTATTTGATGAGAAAAAATGGACCGTAGCTAAAGAGCTTATCTTTTTCATTGTGCTTACCCTGGCTATTGCGGTGGGTAATTTTTTCTTCTCCCGCTGGATGGATAACACCCCGCTGCAGCTATCCAGTTTATTACGCATCGTATTCGTAACTTTTTGTGTAGCATTTGTTCCTGTATTTATTGCAGTTTTTATAAAGCAGCATAAACTTTTCAGGAAGTATAAAAATGAATCGGAGGAACTGAACAACCTGCTGAATCAGTTTCAGCTTACCCCCAAAGACATTGCCTTACAAGCCGCAGCTATTCAACTTCCAATACCTGAAACGGCAACAACAGTTGAAACACAATCAGGAACTGGTCTATTGGAACTAACCGGAGAAAACCAACAGGAAAAACTCAGCCTCCATCCTGATGAATTAATACTTGTATCTGCTTCGGATAATTATGTACGCATCCATTATACCCGGAAAGAAAAAATGCAGCAAGCTGTTTTGAGGGGCTCTTTAAAAAATATAGAAGGACAGCTAAACCTGTATGTTCAGTTTTTACGCTGCCACCGCAGTTATATTGTCAACCTTCAAAAAGTAACGGGTATTAGTGGTAATGCCCAGGGGTATAAGCTGGAAATTTCCGGGCTTGGTGACCCCGTACCTGTAGGTCGTAATTACAACTTACTTATCAAAGAAAAATTGCAACACCTCAGGGGCTAAATGCATTCGCCCCGCTGTCTACCGGTTCGCCCCAAAGTACTTGTTATCAACCCCTTTGATTTGGATACCCCCCACAAACAGGCCCATCTTTGAAAAAAAAATATGATGACTTATTTCCAGCTCTTCCTGTACGTACACATTGTGGCCGGTACAGCCGCCTTAGCCACCGGCACTTTCAGTATGATGAACCGAAAAGGTGGTAAAGCCCATTCCGTAACAGGTCTCATCTTTTTTTGGGCTATGGTATTTGTTTTCATCACATCTGTTTATATGAGCCTGGCCAAGAGCAACTGGTTTCTATTTGTTACCGGTTGTTTCAGTTTTTTTATGGCAGCCAGCGGCTATCGCAGCCTTTACCTGAAAAAATTGCATCTCGGACAAAAACCCAACTGGGTTGATTGGCTGGTGGGTAGTTCGGGAGTTTTGTTTGCTGGTGGGATGTATTTCCTGGCTTTCCGTATGTTGCCGGCTAACAGTTTCGGCATTGTGCCGATAGTTTTTGGTTCCATTTGTCTTTTATTTGCCATCAATGATTTACTGAAGTTTTTCAGAAAGGGCCACCTTAAAACACAATGGATAAGCAGTCATGCCATCCGTATGAGTGGTGCTTACACCGCTACCATCACCGCATTTCTGGTAGTTAATGTCAAATTTCAGCCCTCCTGGATAATATGGGTAGCGCCATCTGCCATCATGCCTGTAATTGGTTCCATTGTTTTGAAAAGGTATTTACAGCCAAAGAGAAAAGTGCAGGTTTCCGCTGTCAGTTAATATTACCAACCCGGGCTGTATAATAGGTTGGCTGATCTTATTTTAAAATTATCAGAACCGTCTCAATATGATTTGAGACGGTTCATTTTTTTGAGACCTCTTTATATGGTCTCAAAATATCTTTTGCAGCGACTGCCCGCCCTTCATGCCCCCATCTTTGATAAAACAAAAAATTAAAAATGAAAAAATTAGTTGTAATTCTCTTAACAACAATAGCCTTTAGCTCCTGTGCCCTTACTTCCAGAACCACCATCGGTCCGCAAAAAGCCTTTGAATTGGGCGACGGGAAACATGGTTCTTTTAAAGCCGTGGTAAAAAATGATAGTGATGTTCCGGTAGATGTTTACCAGGTTCCGATGGGTGGGACAGAAATCAAACTCATCACTTTACAACCTGGCCAGCAGAAAACGGTTCGATTTGATGCCGACACAAAAGCCATTTTTAAAAATACCACTAATAAAGAAGCAGCCGTAGTATTAAAAGTAACGGGTGATACCGGACTTACCATGGGCGGGCCTAATTATTAAATTAACTGCAAAAAATCGTCATGAAACAGTTCATCATTTATATCCTTATGTCTTTTAGCACTCAGCTATTAGCGGCGCAGCCAAAAGATACTACCACACAGTTTAACAAAGAAAAAGAGCTAACCAAAGTAGTAATAAAAAGTAAAAAGCCATTTGTAGAAGTACAGGTGGATAAAACGGTACTCAATGTACAGAATGATATCGTGGCCACAGGCGGTACCCTTTTTGAAATACTGCAAAGAGCTCCGGGTGTTTCCATCACCAATGATGAAACCATTAACCTGGCTGGTAAGGCAGGGGTGAATGTGTTAATAGATGGCAGACCCACACAAATGAGCGAAAAAGATTTGGCCAATTACTTAAAAAATACTCCGGGCTCTGTAGTGGATAAAGTAGAAATCATCATGAACCCATCTGCTAAATATGATGCGCAGGGCAATGCCGGCATCATTAATATCCGGTTGAAGAAAAACACCATGAAAGGAACAAATGGAAATCTGAGTACTTCTTATACCCAAAGCAATCACCCCAATTTCAATTTTTCTTCTAACCTGAATCACCGCCAGGGAAAATGGAACTGGTTTGGTAATACGGCGGCCCGCAAATCAAGGCAGAACACAAACGGAGCAATCAATCGTTTTGTAAATAATAACGGTATTGAAAAGACATTTGTCAACAGAACGGTGGACCAGGATAATTCTAAAAATATCAGTTTCCATACCGGTGCAGATTTTTATATGAATACCAAAAGCACTTTTGGATTTATGGTAAAAGGAAATGAATACTGGAGTAAGTTATATACACCCGGTACTACTTTAATTAAAACCAATAATACCACCGACTCATCGCTGAATACATTAAATGATAACAGACAGCGGAACAGCCGCTATAATTATAATCTGAATTATAAATTTGAAGACACGTTGGGTACTGAATTAAATATTGATGCCGATTATACTTCGTTTAAAAATAACAGTAATGGATTAGTAACAACAGATTTACTGAATAACCAGAATATTAAATATGGTTATACGGCGAATGACCAGGAGGTGATGACGAATATTAAGATTTACAGTATCAAAGCAGATTTTAGTAAACAGGTAAAAAAGCTAAATGCAAAAATTGAAACAGGATTGAAATGGAATACCATACAAACCTCCAACGACCTCGATGCTTTTATCTGGAAGGTGAATCAATTGGCCGCTGATACCGGCCGTACCAACATGTTTAATTATACTGAAACAATGGGTGCCGGCTATGCAAGCTTTAATCAGAAAGTAAAAAAATGGGAATATCAATTAGGGCTGAGGGCAGAACAAACCATGATAAACGGAAAAAGTACGGACTTAAAAAATGTTCAGCTAAATTATCCTGATACTTCGTACTTCAACCTTTTCCCAACTGCTTTTATTCGTTATACCATGAATGATAAAAACAGTTTTGGCTTATCATATGGCAGAAGAATAAACCGACCCACTTACCAGGACCTGAATCCGTTTGAATATATCTATGATAATTACAGCCGGGAAAGAGGCAATCCATACCTGTTGCCGGAGTTTAGTAATAATGTTGAGTTAACTTATTCTTATCGTGGTGCATTGAATGTTGGACTGGGTTATAGTCATACCAACAATTCTTTTCAAAGCATCAGTACACAAAAAGGAGAAATAACAGAAGCCACTAATTTTAATATTGGCAGCGAAAACCGGTATTACCTGAATGTTGGTTTAGGTATGCCAATTACCAAATGGTGGGAAAGCTATACCAATCTTAGCCCTTTTTATAAAGAGTTTAATGGAGAAATACCGGAAGGAAAATTAGATAATACTACCTGGGGGATGAGTTGGTACAGTAGCCAAAATTTTACATTACCTAAAAAATGGAAAGCACAATTGAGTAGCTGGGGTAATATTGCCACAAGAGATGCGATGTCCAGTACCGCCTGGCTAGGAAGTCTAAATGCAGGTGCCAGCAAATCTGTTTTCAATGACAAACTAAACCTCCGATTATCTGTTACCGATATTTTTAATACGCAGCGATGGAGACAGGAGGTAAATTTTGGAAATGTCAATTACAATTACCTGCGCAAATGGGAAAGCAGGAATATTCGTTTACAATTAACCTGGAAATTTGGCAAAACCAGTTTCAAAGCAAGAGATAGAGAGCTGGGTGCACAGGATGAAAATAACCGTATTAAATAATTTTATTAAAAAAAGTTAAAACTACAATTATGAAAAAAATAATATTTCTAAGTCTACTGCTGATTGTTTCGTTACATGTATTAAAAGCACAAAAAGGTCCGTTGAATGGTTCGGGAAAAATTATCAGTAAAATATTTAATGAAAAGGGTTTTGATAAAATAGAATTAAGGGATTTGTCTGGTAAAGTAACAGTAGAAGTGGGTAAGCCATTTCAAATACAAATTGATATAGACGACAACCTTGAAAAATTATTGAGTGTAAAAGCAAATAATGGAAAGTTGAAAATTGAATTCGAAGGGAATGAAAACAATAAAATGTATATCGAGAATACAAATGTTTCCGTGAGGATATCATTACCTGAAATTTCAGTCATGGAGCACCGGGGAAATAATCAGCTGGTTGTTAATGGCATTATTGGGAGGTATTTCCGATTAGAGAAAACAGGGAATGGCGATGTTCAGCTAAATGGAAGTGTTGATAATCTGGATATAAAAAAAGGCGGAAATGGAAATATTACAGCAATGAATTTAATAGCACAAGAGGCAGCAATAAATTCATCTGGCAATGGTGATGTGATAGTGAATGCAGTAAAAGTATTTCGGGCAAACGGTTCAGGGAACGGGGATATAAAAAATACAGGTGCTGCTTTGGCCAATACTGAATCATCCAAATCAGGTAATGGAGATATTATTGACGCCAGCTATAAACCGAAAATGAATCCTTATCCCAGTCACGGGAATGATGAAAAAGTAAAAACACGGATACAAAATAATACCAATAAAAGTGTAGAGCTAAAAGTGGTATATCCGGTAAAAGGCAGCTATGGAATTGATATCAAGCCGGGGGCCACACGAAGGGAATTTTTTCCTTCGGGAACTAAAATTTACCGTCAGGGAAAAATGAAGGAGCCATTATTTGAAATAACTCCGGAGAACAGGGATTCAGTACTGTTAATTGAATAAATACATTTCGCACAGGGGAAAAGGAGAAAAAAGGTGGGTATTCACTATACCTTTCTCTATCTCTTATCTCACTTCTTCAAACACACCCGTCTGTTTATTCTTCCGCACATTATCCCAGTTAAAGTAGCGGCCATTCATCGCTACATACACACCAGCAGGCAATGTTTGTGCAAATGCTAAGGCACTGCCAAGGTTGAATAATCCATCCGAGCTACCAAACTTAATTGGTATCATAGCACCAGTGAGGATGACTGTCTTGTTTTTAATTTTTTGCGCCAGCACTTTTGCGGTTTCACTCATTGTATCGGTACCATGAGTAATTACAATCATAGTTTCTTCGCATTGATTACATTGGTGGGCAATCAGGTCCCGGTCTTCACCTGTCATTTCTAAGCTGTCCACCATCATCAGGGTTCTTATTTCTACTGGTACTTTGCTCCGGCCTTTCTCCAGGAGTTCAGACATGTGGGTGTCCTTAAAATATAATTCACCGTTCAGCTCATTATATTCCTTATCAAAAGTACCGCCGGTAATAAAGATGCGGATGGCCATAACTGGTTAATATTAAGGAATGAAGATAGAATAAATTGAATGTGAAGTAGGAAAGAGTGGCCTGAAGAATATCTAACAATATTGCAAAGAGAATAGAAAAGATTAAAAAAAGGGAAAGAAAACTGTTGTTTGTTTCACTTATTGCCCTAATTTAGCTAACCTTTTAAAACAAAAAAGGCCCTTCCGTAGAAACGGACTGACCTCTAACGATTGCTTGCCATATGAAATTCTTAAAAAGTAGTGTTGTTCTGATGCACTGCTCAGGCCTCTAACGATTCACATTTCCTTTTAACGACTGCCTGCTGTATGTATCCTGCATCTTTCTAAAACGAAGATACAGGGTGCATGCTTCTCATTCAACCCAATTTGATGCTGATTTTATGATGTCTACGGGTTATCTTATTATTAAAACCCTTTACCATTAAGCGTTTCAGGATATATTTGCACAGATGCCCAACCGCTCTACCGACATATTGTTTCAGCTGATAAAATCACTTAAAAAAGCAGAAAAAAGGCACTTTAAGCTCTATATAAAACGCAGTTCGGGCAACGAAGACCTTAAAATTGTTCGTCTTTTTGATGCTATTGATAAGCTGAACGACTATGATGATAAACTGCTTCTGAAGAAATTAGACGGGGTTACAAAGCCCCAGTTAGCCAATCTCAAAACACATCTTTATAAACAACTGCTGGCAAGTCTCCGCTTGCTGAAAAGCACCGATAGTATAGACCTGCAGTTGACAGAGCAATTTGATTATGCCCATATACTTTACAAAAAAGGGCTCTTTATGCAAAGTATACGGATATTGGAAAGGGCAAAAGATTTGGCCAGAACCAATCACAAATACAATATACTTCCGCAATTAATTGAGTTGGAAAAAAGAATAGAGGGCTTGCACATTACACGCAATGTACAAAACAGGGCCGACCAGTTAGCCGCTGAAGCTAACGAAGTAATAAGGCATATTGATGTTGTAGCAAGATTGTCAAACTTATCGCTGAAACTTTTTAGCTGGTTTGTTCAGAATGGTCATGCCCGTGATGAAGAAGATGAAAAAGCGATTAAAAAATTTATGAAAGAAAACCTGCCGCCAGCTGTGTGGGAAGAAACAGGTTTTTATGAGTTACTGTATTTATATCAGTCATACACCTGGTATGCTTTTATCCGACAGGATTTTTTACAATATTACCGTTATGCAAAAAAATTGGTTGACTTGTTTGAAGGGAAACCATTGATGAAACGGGTAGAAACAAGCCATTATATTAAATCCGTACACTATCTTTTAAATGCCCACTTTGATTTACGCAATCACCGTGAATTTGAAAAAACACTGAAGCTATTTGAAAAAGTAGCCCAAACCGACAGGGTAAAAGATCATGATAGTTTCCGCATACAGGGATTTATTTATATCAGCCAGGCCCGTATTAACCAGCATTTCATGCAGGGTACTTTTAAAGAAGGCCTTTCTGTTATTCCGGGAATAGAGAAAGAATTGCTGGAATATGATTTATTCATTGACAGTCACCGGGGGTTGGTACTGAATTATAAATTCGCCATGATGTATTTTGGCAGTGGCGATTATAATACCTGCATTGATTACCTGCAAAAGATTATTAACGATAATACTAACCTGCGTTATGATCTGCAATGTTATGCACGGGTGCTGCACCTGATGGCGCATTATGAATTGGGTAATGATATGCTGATGGAATCACTCAGCAAATCTGTTTATCGTTTTATGGCGAAAATGAAAAACCTTACTGCAGTAGAAGAAGCGATGTTTAAATTTTTGCGGCAGACAATTCAATTATCTCCAGGACAATTACGACCAGAGTTCGAAAACTTATTACATACAATTAAGCATTTGGAAAAAGACCGTTTTCAAACCCGTTCATTTGCCTATCTCGATACCATCTCCTGGGTGGAAGGTAAAGTATATAACAAACCAATGGGGATCATAATACATGAAAAGTATTTGGCTAGTAAGAGGAGGAAATAATTTTTTATCCAGCTATAGTTCCCCGATTATCTTCCCTGGCAAGTTTACCCAGAGTTTATCTAAGGGCACACTTTTGCTGCATGAATTCTGCAAGAACATAATTAAAATCTTACATTAGTATTACGAATAAATAATTTTGCTATGAAATCTTTTCTTTTAGCTCTGCTCCTGATTTCTCTTAATGTTTCAGCGCAAATAAATCCCGCCAACATCACTATTGCCCGTGATAGTTTTGGTGTGCCGCACATCTTTGCACCAACAGACCCGGAAGTAGCCTATGGTATTGCATGGGCACATGCCGAAGATGATTTTGCAACACTGCAATTAGTAGTGCTGAGTGGCAAAGCAAAATTGGGAACAGGACTCGGCAAAAAAGGAGCTGAAGCAGATTATGTAATCAACCTGCTGCGAATAAGAAAAACAGTCGATGAACAATGGAGTACACTTAGTCCCGACTTTGTTGCATTAATAAAAGGATATGTACAGGGATTGAATGCTTATGCAAAAGCTCATCCTAAAGAAGTGAAATACAAACAAGCTTTTCCTTTTGATGAAAAAGAATATTTGACCGCGGTAGTTTTTTCTACCAGCCTTTTTTGTGGAATAGATAATGTATTGCCACAAATACTCGGTGGTAAAATCGCAACCCTACCCGGATTTAATCCACAAGGTTCTAATGCTTTTGCGATGAACTCCAACAAAACAACAACCGGCGAAAGTTTTCTCGCTATTAATGCACACCAGCCACAGGAAGGTCCGGTTGCTTTTTATGAGGCACACCTGCAAAGTGAGCAAGGATGGAATATGCTCGGTGGTTTATTTCCCGGCGGCTGTTTAATTTTTCATGGCACTAATGAAAACTTAGGATGGGCTCATACCGTAAACTACCAGGATAAAATTGATGTGTATCAATTAGAAATGAATCCGGCCAATAAGAACCAATACAAGTTTGATGGAGAATGGATAAATCTGGAAGAGAATAAAGCCAAACTAAAAGTAAA
>JANMFO010000436.1:0-3903 GCA_031374245.1 Chitinophagaceae bacterium
CTTCCATGTTTTGCCATAATCTTCTGTCTTGTATATAAATGGTCTGAAATCATCCAGTTTGTAACGGGTACCGGCCAAATAAGCTGCACCTTTTTTAAAAGGGTCAACCTCAATGCTATTCCACATTATCGATTTGGGTGCATCTTTCGGAGTTACATTCTCCCAGTTATTACCCCCGTCTTTACTTATATAAATCAGCCCATCATCACTTCCACTCCACAACAAATCTTTTTCCATCCATGATTCTGTAGCAGTAAAAATGGTGCAGTAATATTCAACACTTGTATTGTCTTTGGTTATTGGTCCACCACTTGAGGCTTGCTTGGTTTTATCATTGGTGGTTAAGTCAGGAGAAATTTGTTTCCAGCTTTTCCCTTCATCTTCTGTTACAAATAAATGATTGGCGGCAGCGTATAATTTTTTAGGATTATGTGGTGAAAAGAAAATAGGATAGTTCCATTGAAAACGATATTTCGCTGCTTCTGCACCAGCACCCATATTATCAACCGGCCATACATTAATCATTCTGCTTTCTCCAGTTCTATGGTCAAGCCGCTGCAACATACCCATATAGTTTCCACCATAGGTAATATCAGGATTTAATGGGTCGGCAACTACATAACCACTTTCACTACCAGCTGCCGTTTCCATATCTGTTGCAGTAATTGCTGCTCCGTACGTACGGCTTCTGATTCTAAATGCAGAGTTATCCTGCTGACCTGCCAATATTCTGTAAGGAAACGCATTATCTGTATTCACCCGATACACCTGAGCTGTCGGTTGATTTAGATAAGTACTCCAGTTATCAGCCCCGTCAAATGAAACTTGAGCTCCACCATCGTCAGCAACAATTATCCTTCTGCCATCTTCCGGATCAATCCATAAATCATGATGGTCTCCATGTGGTGTATTCATTCCCTGGAAAGTTTTGCCGCCATCACGGCTACGCATAAAATTTACATTGGGGGCATAAACAATATTTTCATTCTTAGAGTCCACAAATACTTTACTATAATACCATGCCCGTTGACGAATATTATTATCGCTGCTTGTCAATGTCCATGTTTCACCAGCATCAGCACTCATATACATACCACCATCTTTGTTTTCTATGATTGTATATAACTTATCAGGATTGGATGGTGCAACAGCTACGCCTACAATTCCCCACACTCCTTTTGGCAATCCTTTCCTGGCAGAAATATTTGTCCATGTTTCACCAGCATCAGTACTTTTCCATAAACCACTTCCATCACCACCACTTTCTAAAGAATACGGTGTACGTATTAACCGCCAGGTACCTGCATAAAAAACTGATGGGTTACCGGGTTCCATTACCAGATCACTGCAACCGGTTTGATTATTGACAAACAATGTTCTTTTCCATGTTTTACCACCATCAGTTGTTTTATAAATACCTCTCTCCTCATTAGGACCAAACAAATGACCCATTACAGCTGCCCAAACAGTATTGGGATCTCTTGGATGAATAACAATACGGATAATATGCCGCCCTTCTTTCAAACCAATATTTTTCCAGGTACGTCCGCCATCTTCGCTGCGCCACATACCACCAAGGCCTTCACTTACGTTGCCCCGCATTGTATTCTCGCCTTCACCCACATAAATAATATTTTCATCGGATGGTGCCACTGATACTGCACCAATGCTGCTACCAAAATATTTATCAGAAATGTTTTTCCAGTTACTGCCGCCATCGGTTGTTTTCCATACACCGCCACCGGTAGCACCGAAGTAAAAAGTATTTTTATTTTTATAACTACCCGCCACGGCGGCACTTCTTCCGCCCCGAAAGGGACCTACCAACCGATACTTTGTTTTAGATAGTAAAATTGAATCAGCATCGGGTGTTGAACTGGCAACAGGTGATGATGATTTTTTTTGTGCCGCTGCGCTGGCAAATGCAAATAGTAATGCGAAGAAGATTGTTTTTCTCATGTGTGGTTAAATTGGAAGTTGAATTTACGGAATTAAAATAAAGCCTGCTGATAACTACACTAAAAAAGTACAGCCGGTATCGCAAAACGACACCGGCTGTTTATTTCTAATTTGACAGACCTCTTTTAGAAAGGCTTCTTCTCCCCCGGCTTAGGCGGGGTTTTAATCAATCCTTCTTTTTTCAGGCCTTCCATTACTGCATTATCGTATTTTTTTTGAACCTGTTTACCAGCTTCATCTTTCTTTTTTACTTCCTGTTGTAATACAGCAGCCCTTTGTATCTGCAGGTTAGAAGGTGCTGCTTCCTGTCCGCTTACAGCTGCATACACTTCCGTAATTTCTTCCCGTAGTTTTTTCTCGTCCGCAAAAATTGATTTCTGTTTGGTAGCCAAACATTCTGCCCGCAGTTTCTCCAGTTCTTCATTATACGCTACCATCGATCTTTTCAGTGATGAATCTTTTACTTTGGTCAGGTTCTCTTTTATTATTTTTTGCTTTTCATTAATTGTATCCACTACCGCTGCCAGTTGTTCATGCATTTTATACAACTCCATGGCCGTTTTGTATTGGAGTTTCCTGTCTTCTAAAGTAAAATCTTTATTAGATGCATCATGCAGTACTTTAAGTGGAGAGGTATAAACAGAATCTC
Organism: Chitinophagaceae bacterium; assembly: GCA_031374245.1. GTDB lineage: Bacteria > Bacteroidota > Bacteroidia > Chitinophagales > Chitinophagaceae > JJ008. Next base: position 2,609 of record JANMFO010000436.1, read on the forward strand.
CCACCTTTAATTTCACAGTATAATCACCGGGCAATACCATCGGTGCCACAAAACCGGAGAAATCTAATTTAGTTCCGCCAGTAGCAACTTTAGGTGGATTCATTCTTAAATTCCAGTTTAGCATATTAATCCCTTTTCGTTTGCTTCCGGGAATTGATTGCACCAACTTACCACTTGCATCATATATATCTGCTTTTACTTCACCGGTACTTAATCTTTCTTTTAAATAATATTTCAATGGCGGAATTGAAAGTGGATTAGGCGCTACCCAACCTGCAGTACTGGGAAATCCACCACCACCAAACTGTCCCATTGTTAATACTAATGGAGGTGTTTGAAATAATACCACATCCTTTTCAGCAATTTCCTTTTTCATACTTCGCATTGGTGAAATATCATCTATAATAATAATACCTCGGCCATGTGTGGCAATTACCAAATCATGAGTGGTAGGATGAATTTGAATATCCCTTGCTAATACATATTCCGGTATTTTGTTCTTCATACGGAACCAATCTTTACCACCGTCCAATGTGGCAAATAATCCCATTTCTGTTCCAATAAATAATAAATCTTTATTCTTCAGGTCTTCTTTTATTTTATGGGCAAAGCCGGTAAAATCACTGTTGGTAAACATCGTCCATGTTTTACCCATATCTTTTGAAACTGCAGCATAAGTTTTATGGTCGCCATACATGTGGTTATCAAATGTTGCATAAACAATATTCTTATCAAATTGTGATGGTTCAATACTGCTTACCCATGTTTGTGCCGGTATGCCTGCCCTTGTATAGTTTACAGCAACATTTGTCCAGTTTTTTCCGGCATCCAAAGTGTATTGAAGGTTGCCATCATCTGTTCCTGCCCAAATCATTTTTTCATCTAATGGCGATTCTGCAATAGTGAAAATAGTACAATGGTTTTCGGCTGATGTATTATCGGCACTAAGGCCACCGCTTTCTTCCTGTTTTTGTTTTTCCTTATTGTTAGTTGTAAGGTCAGGAGAAATGCGAACCCAGTTTCTTCCCTGATCAACTGATTTATATAAATACTGGCTGCTCATGTACAGGTTCTTTTTATTGGCAGCGCCAAATACAATTGGTGTATTCCAGTTCCAGCGAAGTTTTTCTTCGCCGGGAGCTTGCTGTGGTTTTATACCAACTGCTTTCGTTGTTGCAAGATTGATACGATTAATTTCTCCACCTTGTGATTCTGCATATACAGTTCCGGGATTCAATGGATCAGGCTGCACCCAAAAACCATCACCCCCATTTATTGCTTTCCAGTTGCCATTG
>JANMFO010000004.1:0-23911 GCA_031374245.1 Chitinophagaceae bacterium
CAGCACAGATGAGGTATTGATTATTATGAAATGCAAGCATCAGTTGTTCCGGTTTTTTTTCAAACAGGTTAACAAGAATGAGATGGTAGGAGTAATCGGGAAAATTTTTTATAGCACTCTGGCATACGTAAGCTGCCTGCGGATAATTAAAGGGCGGAATATTATGAGAGATATCTACAATTTGAAATTCAGGATTGAGTTGTAATAACTGGGCCTTTACTGCACCCACCAGGTAGTCGGGGCTTCCAATGTCGGAGGTAAGGGTTAGTAAGGGCAAAATAGTTTATCGGTTTAAGGTTTGTAGTTTTAAGTTACGCTATAATTTACTTAACCAATTTTCCATCTTTGAAAAAGAATTTATACGTTAACTTATCTGCCAGCTTAGGAAAGAATTTTTGCATGAATACAGTTCGCTTACCGATAAAGGTGAGTACTAATGTTCTTTTCTTTTTTTGTATGGCTTTTAAAATATGCTCTGCACATTTCTCCGCAGTCATCATTTTGCTTTCATCCATTGGCGTATCACCATGTGATTGTGAATCTTTATTTAATGCTGCCTGACGAATATTAGAAGTAGTAAAGCCGGGGCATACCCACATTACGTGTACCCCATCCCCCATCAATTCTGTTTTGATAGCTTCCAACCAACCTTGTACGGCAAATTTACTGGCGGAATAGCCACTTCTTCCCGGCAGGCCCCTGTAACCGGCAATAGATGATACGCCAACTATTGTTCCTTTTCTTTCAATGATAGAATCCAAGGCATATTTGGTACAATAAACAGTACCATAAAAGTTAATGTCCATCACTTTTTTGATTACCTCAATGTTGGCTTCTTTCAAGATAGCCCTCATAGAAACACCTGCATTATTAATAAGTATATCAATACCGCCAAAGTTTTTAATAGTGGTTTCCATAAACCGGCGGCAATCATTTTCACTGCTTACATCAGCTACCATAGTATGCAAAAAAGCAGAGGGATATTCCGCCTGCAGACTGTAGAGTTTATCATGGTTTCTGCCACAGGTGGCAACTTTAGCACCCATTGCTAATAATGCATCTACTAATGCTTTGCCGATACCATCTGTCCCCCCGGTTACTACTACTACTTTATCTTTAAAATATGCTGACATAAAATGAATTATTAGTACAAACCTACTTTAAAATTGGGCAAATATGATAGTACTGAAAACGAAAAAGTCTCCAGAATGGAGACTTTTGTTGTGATCTGGCTGGGACTCGAACCCAGGGCCCATACATTAAAAGTGTATTGCTCTACCAACTGAGCTACCAAATCATCCCTGTTTTTGGGAGTGCAAAAATACAGGCTCAAGCTCTTTGTTCCAAAACTTTTTCTATTAATTATCAACAGTTTTCGAGGGTTTCTTAAGGTTACTGGTGCGTAAGAGTGACTTCGGACATTATTTTGTTTTCTTCAGCCAGTATTTCGAGGAGTTTTTCCAGCATTTTCATATACTGGTTTACTTTTCCATGCTGAGTTTCAATATTGATATACCGCAGATCCCTTTCGCCGCAGAAGATACTTAAGGAACCATCTTTTTTAGCCTTCTTATTATCCTGCCATATGCTGTTATATTTATTGTTCGCCATTTTTTGATAGAGCAGGCTGTCTGTTGTTAAAATAATATCATCAATGTCCTGCAAACTGTCTGCATACACAGATTGGGCATCAGCCTGTCTGTTGCCGCCCGGTAAATAACTTTTTATGGAATAGGCACCTTCCGTATTGTTGTGTAATGCAACAATACAGGAAATGCTGTCGGGGAATAATAATAATAACCGTTGTGCAAATTTTTCTATTTCATCGATGGCTGCTTTACTGGTTCTTCTGTTATCCTGTAAAGTTTGTTCAATCCCAATTCTTGAAAACATTCTGTTCGGGTCAAAGCCATACGATATTCCTTTTAGCCGGAAGCGAACGACACGTTGATTATTATTTTCAATTTTGATAAGCGTACCACCAGATGATTCCAACACTGACCTTGCGGCTTGTAAAGATGCTTCTTCGTTATCATGAAGGTTAATGCAAATAATATCTTTTAGTTCCCCGTATTGCACCACTTTAATGGGTAAGGTTCTGTCGCCAATTTTATATTGAATAGTTTTCTCTGCTGGTATAAATATAGCTCTGCTTATACCAATGCTGTTATTTCCCGGTTGGGCTGCAAGATGAGTGGAGAATAATATAATAAAAAGAAACAGTAGTGAAATTTTCAAAGCCTTAGGTTTCGCTAAAGATACTTTGCCTTTGTTACTTATGTATACCGGGAAAAGGGTATTTTTTGTTTATATTAAACATTACTTAATGAATGCTGAGTAGAATTACCAAACGATGAAGTGAGTGACACAACAGGCGATAAAAGTAGTAATGCCGTTGGCTACAAAAATTATGAAGAAAGCTCTTCCTTCATTTTCTGCATCACATCTTTTTCAATCATTATTTGTGCCAGGTGAATCATATTCATAAACGCTTTGCCACCAGAAATACCGTGACCGATAATAACTGGTTTGGCTACACCAAGGACAGGGGTGCCACCATAAATTTCGAAATTGAATCGTTCGAAAAATTCTTCTTTTACTTTTTTTGCATGGCTGATTTCGTATAACGATTCTGCTAATTTGAGAATGATATTCCCGGTAAAACCTTCACAAACCATTACATCGGCTTTATCCTGCAATACATCACGGCCTTCTATATTACCGATAAAATTGATGTGTTTATTTTCCTTGAGTAAGGGATAAGTAGCTTGTGCTAATAAATTTCCTTTACCTTCTTCTTCACCCACATTTATCAATCCGACTCTTGGGTTGTCAATACCTAGCACTAATTGCGCATACACCGAACCCATGATGGCAAACTGATTTAGTTGCTCTGGCTTGCAATCAGCATTTAAACCAACATCCAGCAGTAATCCGGAACCTCCATCCGACTTAGGAATAATGCTGGAAATAGTTGGCCGGATAACACCTTTCAAAGCTTTAATACTGAATAAGGCACCAACCAACATGGCTCCGGTATTACCTGCACTGATGAAGGCATCAATTTTCCCGGTGGCTAATAAGTGAAACCCGATAGCAATAGAAGAATGCTTCTTTTCTTTAAGGGCTTTGGTAGGATGCTCATGCATTCCAATCACCTGCTCTGCATGAACTATTTTTATTTGTGCAGAAGAAATGTTGTGTTCGGCTACCAATTTTTCAACTTGTGCCTTATCACCAATCAAAGTAAGTGTAGCCGGTATGTTATGACCAGACAAGTATTGCTGTACACCTTTTACTGCTTCCAGCGGGGCAAAGTCGCCACCCATCATATCAATACCAATGGTCATACTCATATGTATAAATTACCTGAATAAAGTGTACATGTTACTAAACGACAAATTCCAAATACCAGTATGACAATTTAGCCAAATGGATTTGGAATTAATAATTTACTATTTAAAAGCTGCGTTATTGTGCTTTTAAAGGAGCTTTTTCAGCAACTACTTTGCCTTTGTAGTAAAGTTTGCCTTCACTTACATGGGCACGGTGACGTACATGTGTTTCACCTGTAACGGCATCAGTTGTTAATGTAGCAGCAACAGCTTTGTAATGCGTTCTGCGTTTTGCACTTCTTTGCTGACTATGTCTGCGTTTGGGATTTGGCATAACTCTTAATATTAAATGTCAATTGTGAATTGTGAATGATCAATTGGTTTGCGGTGATTTTGTATTTCACTATTCACCTTTGACTCTTCACTTATCTTTATTCTAAATCTTTAAATTTTTCCAATCCTTTCCAGATTGGGTTTTCTTTTGTTTTATTCTCTTCGGGCTCCAGCTTCTTCAGCATATCCATTGCTGCTTTGTTACAATTGGGGCCATCCATTTTTTCAAAATTACAAGTCCGCTGCATCGGTATGCTCAGGTTGATGAATTCATAAATCCAACTGGCCACATCTATATGGCTTTCTGTTTTACCGATATAATACACATCGGGGTCCTCTTCCTGGTCATTCATGAGTTCCGGTTCTTCCACCATTTTTACGGTGATATTGAATTCATCCCATAACTCAAATGGCAGATTATTATTGCAACGGTCACAGGTTACTTCCATTGCTCCACCAATTTCAAATTTCAACAGCATAAAACTGCTTTTTCTATCAAGCAATAGCTTTACATTGGCTTTGCAGTTTCGGAAATCCTGCTCATCGAATGGCTCAAAGAACTTGTCATTAATCGGATAGCTGAATTCATGAACTCCGGGCTTTAACCCCACAAAAGCTATTTCAAACTCCCGGCGGCGGCTCATTTGTCAACTTTTTAACCCGATAAAATTCGGGATGCAAAGGTAAGGGAAAAGTAGAGAAGTTTCGGGCCAAATTTAGATTATTTTCGTACTTTATCCAAGGCTTAAAGGCCTGATTTTGAACACCTCTAAATTTTTTGAGTTTGCAACAATTGATAGCCCGCCTTTTTGGACGCCTGATGAAGAGCTGGAGCTGGGTGCTGCTTATTGTGTTTACCATACTTATAAAATGGGTATCCTGGTATCCCGGCTGGGTAGAACGGAACTACAGCCAGGGGGTGTACCCGGTTATCACTAAGGCGCAGCGGTTGCTTTTTGGCTGGCTGCCGTTTAGTGTTGGTGATCTTTTTTACGGGTTTCTCATTCTCGTTATTATTTACAAAACCTTTTCATTTTTCAAACTCATTTTTCAAAAGAAACTGACCCGGAAGTATTTTGTGGCAGCATTACAGCAAGCTATTTTCTTTTTTCTTTTTATTTATGTTTTCTTCAATATGTTGTGGGGTTTGAATTATAACAGACAAGGAATTTCTAATCAACTGGGATTAAAAGTAAAAGAATACACACTGGCTGATTTAGATACACTGACTACTGCTATTCAAAACCGGGTGAATCAATATGCAGCTTTTGTTACGGAAGCACAACGGGATTCATTTAATAGAAAAGTAAGATTATTTAATAGTGCTGATGATGCTTACCAGGCCGCAGCAAAAAAATATTCTTTCCTGAAGTATTCGCCGAAATCGGTAAAACCTTCATTGTTTAGTTACTTTGGAAACTATCTGGGCTTTCAAGGTTATTACAATCCGTTTTCTGGTGAAGGGCAGGTAAATACTACAGTACCTAGATTTTTAGAACCCTTTGTTACCACCCATGAAATGGCACACCAGTTGGGTTATGCCAAAGAGAATGAAGCCAATTTTGTTGGATTTTTAGCCTGTAAGGAATATAATTCTAATGCGTTTCGTTACTCAGTGTATTACGATATGTATAATTATTCCGTTGGTGAAGTATTCAGAAGAGATACAACGTTGGGAAAATCATTTCAACAAAAAGTGCACCCGCAAGTAATAAAAGACCAAAAGGAGTTCAGGGATTTTTATCGCAAGTACAGAAATCCCATTGAGCCAATCATTATGTGGGGCTATGGTCATTTTCTAAAGGCCAATAATCAACCAGCCGGTAAAAGAAGCTATAATGAAGTGGTGGCCTGGTTAATTGCTTATTATAAAAAGTTTGGAGTAGAAGCTCTTTAAACAAAATCTTTAAACTTGTATTATTTTTGCGGGATGAACAATATTACTAAACTTATTATTTCCATTGTAATTCCTGTGGCTGTGGGAGCAACTGCTGGTTTTTTTACTGCTACGGGAGTTGATAGCTGGTATCAAACTATCAACAAACCTTCGTGGAATCCGCCAGGCTGGATATTTGCACCTGTCTGGACAAGCTTGTATGTACTGATGGGTATTGCTCTTTATTTAGTTTGGAAATCCGATAGCAGCGATGCATTGAAGAAAACGGCCATCAGTCTTTTTGCAGTGCAGCTTGTCCTTAACTTTTTCTGGTCTTTTATATTTTTCGATCAGCAACAGCCCGGTTGGGCATTGGTGGAAATAATAGCGATGTGGATTTTTATCCTGTTAACCATTTTTGCTTTTGCACAGGTAAGTAAACCTGCAGCATGGTTATTGGTGCCTTATATCAGTTGGGTTAGTTTTGCTACTATTCTTAACTATACCATTTGGCAGTTAAATAAATAAAAAATGCCATATAGACGGGCAATGCAATTATTTTGATCGTATAATCAGTGGTTAAAACTTATTCTTCCACATCATACTCTCTACCGGTCTGTCAGGTTGGTTACTGTATTTAGAATTTTTCTTCTTGTCGTAGGAAACTTCTATTTCACCATCCACCGGAAAATAAATTAACTGGCCAATCGGCATTCCTTTATACACTTTCACCGGTTGCTTCACGGAGATTTCTAATGTCCAGTTGCCGCAAAAACCAACATCACCCTTGCCAGCTGTAGCATGTATGTCTATTCCCAAACGACCGGTAGATGATTTACCTTCCAAAAAAGGAACATGAGCATGGGTTTCTGTGTATTCTGCCGTAACACCCAGGTAGAAAATATGCGGATATAAAACAATCCCCTCATCTGGTATTTCAAAATAATCAATCTGGTTGTGCTTCTTTGCATCAATCATATGCTCTTTGTAGGTCGCCAATGTTTTTCCCAAATGCACATCATACGAATTACTACCCAGGCATTCCCTGTCATAAGGAACCAGTTTAATTGTACCTTTTTCAATTTCTTCCAGTATTCTCGTGTCAGATAAAATCATAATTAATTTTTTTAGCCGGCGACTGTACTACTATCATCGCCTGTTGTGTCACTCACTTTATCGTCCCTATCTTTACTCAGCAATTTCAAAGTGCCAAAGTAAAGACGAAAGACTAACTAATGCCGATTTTTTTTCAACATCAAATCAACGAAACCACCCGGTTGGGTATCTGGAAGATTGAAGAAACCGAAGAATTCTTTAAAGGGAATGTGCCACTGCACCGGGATGTAACACATCCGCACAAGCGGTTGCAGCATCTGGCCGGCCGCTTTTTACTGCAATTTCTTTTTCCCGACTTCCCCTATGAATTGGTACAGATTGCAGATACCCGGAAACCTTTTTTACCTGATGAACAGTATCATTTTTCCATTTCGCATTGTGGTGATTATGCCGCTGCTATTGTTAGCCGTGACAGAAGGGTAGGTATTGATATTGAAATACCGGTCGAGAAAATTGGGCGAATAATGTATAAATTTCTTTCTGCAGAGGAGCATAAGTTATTTAATCTTGTACCGGGAGCAGAAAGCCATTCAGCGATTAATTCATACAATGAGCCAACTATTCTCTGGTCGGCAAAAGAAGCAGTATTCAAGTGGTATGGCGATGGCAATGTTGACTTTCGCCGCCAAATTCAATTAAAAAAGCAAAATGAAGGAACAGAAACGATTGATTGTTTCTTTTCAAAAACCGGCACAGAGCTGATTATACATTACCGGCAGTTTGATGAATTAGTACTTGCCTGGGTTTTTAACTAGTTTTTTTGAGTTAATCTGTTTTTATTTGCACAAACATTTTTTATGAAAAAACATGTACTCCAAACCTTAGCCCTTGCTTTTGTCCTGATGTCCTGCGGTCCGCAAATTTATAAATCTTCCGCCTTTGATTCAGCATTAACAAAGCATAAAACAGTTGCCATTTTACCAGCAGATGTATCAACAAGACTTCGACCGAACGAAGCCAAGAAAGTAAGCCCGGAGCAAATTGCCGACATGAATGAAAAGACTGGTTTTTCTATTCAGGATAAAATGTACAGTTGGTTTCTTCGTCGCTCTGACAAATATCAATATACAGTCACATTCCAGGATGTAACAAGGACTAATGCACTACTTAAGCAAGCTGGCATTACTTACAGCAATCTTTCTACAATAGACAGAACAGAATTGGCGCAGTTACTTGGTGTAGATGCAGTGCTTCAAAACAGAACAAGTTTGGATAAACCCATGTCTGATGGTGCAGCAGTAGCAGTAGGCGTAATTTTTGGCGTTTGGGGCAATACCAATTCAGCACAAACAACTATTAATATTCATGATGGCAAGTCCGGTGATTTACTCTGGAAATATGATTACGAGGCTTCCGGTTCTATTGGATCGTCCGCAGATAAATTGGTAAATGCATTGATGCGGAATGCGTCTAAGAAATTTCCTTATAGTACAAAAGAGTAATGAGTATTAAATTTAATGTGAAGGCCGCCTTTATAAAAAGGCGGTTTTTTATTCTTCGATATCACCAGCGTCCAGCAAATTTAAATCAACATCTGTTCCCGAAATACCTTCTATCGAACCACGAACATGAGCTGCATTCAGCAATACTTTTTCCAATTGTTTTTCTCTTGCCTTCCATAATTTTTCCATCGCATCTCTTTCTTTTTGAATCGAAAGTTTCATACTCATAAAACCTTCCCGGATTGCCTGCCATTGTTCGGCAAACTCACGGCTGGTGAGATAATCGTAGAGCAAGTGCATTTTATCGCCACGGTTTTCCTGGCTTTTTGAGGCCGATGATATTTTTATAATTCCATCCCGCAGCATCTGAACGATTGGTTTTACTTCTGCAAAACTGCAAATCCAAACACCATCTTTCTCGCCAAAACGGTCCATATCTTTTGGTAATGCCTGTGTAACAATTACGGCCACATCAGCACTCTGGCTGCGCATATCTGCTCTAAGTTTTTCAATCCAGTCGCTGGCAAAATCTTTTGTCCGTTTGCTTTCAAAAATAATTTTGCCACATTCCTGCCCGAAATTATTACGTACTGTTTGAATACAATCTGCGCCACGAACTCCTTTGCCTACTTCACTTATTACATCAAAAGGAAAAGCTGCTTTCAATAATTCTTCCAATGCCAGTTCCTGTACTTCGCCTTGCAATTGCATAGAGCCTTGCTCAGATTTTCGACGCATTTCATCGGCCAGTTTTTTCTGGTCGTCGAGTTGTTTTTCCAATTCTTTTACCCGCAACTGGAACTCTGTTTCTTTTGCATTTATCCGCTGTTCTTCCAGTTTTCTTATTTCTACAGATAGTTTTTCTCTTTCTTCCTGAAGTTTTTTCTGCACTGATAATTCGAGTTCCGCTTCTTTGTTTTTTAATTCCTGTTCTTTCTTTAAAAATTCCAGTTGCTGTTGCCGGGCCTGTTTTAATTTTTCTTCGTTGTCTTTATTGTTTTGCTCTGCCAGCTTCAATTTGTTTTCAAAATCGGCAGATACATTTTTCCGGATACTTTCTTCGAGTGAATGTTGCAATCGTTTTTTTTCATCATCAAGTCTTAGCTGGAATTCTTCATTCTTTTTCTTTTGCCAATCAGCTGCTTTGGTTCGCAGCTCTTTTTCGATTTCCTCCCGTATCGATTCATTCGGTTCAAACTGATGACCACAATTCGGGCATTTTATTTCTGTTGCCATTTAATTATTCCTTTGTTTCAAATCTACAAATAAAAAAGGCGACTCATTTTACTGAATCGCCTTTTAAAAAGTGCCCCGGAACGGACTTGAACCGTTACGGCCATTGCTGGCCACAGGATTTTAAGTCCTGCGTGTCTACCAATTCCACCACCAGGGCAAAAAAGTTTGAGGTTTGAAGTTTGATGTTCTGAAAGAACAAATTGAACCTCATTGTCAAAAAACCTTCAAAATCAAAAGTTTCAAAAATCTGTTTTGAGCTCCTAAGTCATGTTCAGTAGCATTACCGAACGTACAAGAGTGCGACGCAACAGACGATAATAGTAGTAATTCAGCTGGGCTGATAAGAATACTATCAAAAAAAATCCCTCCACCAAAGGAGGAAGGACTTTTGGAGCGAAAGACCGGGCTCGAACCGGCCACCCCGACCTTGGCAAGGTCGTGCTCTACCAAATGAGCTACTTTCGCATGTTGTTTGCCAGATTCCAGATCAAGCAGTTTAAAGAACTTTCCCGATATCTTACTTTAATCATTCGGGGTCGCAAAAATAGGGCATGGGCCCTTTTTAAAAAAATTTTACACCAACTTATTTGTACTTGGGAGTATACAAACTGCTTTCCTCCACTTTTACATCCTGCTTTTCAAAACGTTTGGTAGACAACATGTAACAGCCGCCTAATATAAATGCTACTATACATGCCACCTGCAGGTAAAAAAGAAAGGCAGAAGAGGAAACCCAGTTGTGAGTAAAATCCCTGTCCTGTACTTTTTGAAGTTCCTGCTGGTATTCCTGTTGATTACTCATAATGGAATTTTGTGTTGCAAAAATAAGGGTTCAAGCCAAAAAATCATTTTGTTTTTCCTGCAATTTCGGAGAAAAGCTTCTTCTTTTTTGCAAAATGCTGCCACACGATATTTTTTTGAAGATAGCCAGCCAGGTTTCCTTTTTTTGTGACAGGAAATACACTCTTCTTTTGATAAAATAACCACCATTTGATAAAAGCTATCTGTGCCCGAAGTATGGCAACGAAATATCCCCCATCACCTGACAGTAAGCCTTTCCATGCAGAAAGACTATCCAGAAAATTTCTTACCGGCATTATCCATATTTTTTTTGCAAATGGTAAGTTTTTCGACATCATTATCTTGTTGTTCCTGAAGTTAAGATAAGTTTTTAGAGAATTACCCCTTGGCAATGTGCCACCGCCTACATGATATACCACAGAAGAAGGACAGGAATAAATTTTATATCCGGCCAGTTGAATGCGCCAGCACAGATCAATTTCTTCCTGATGGGCAAAAAAATATTCGTCAAAGCCGTTTACCTGGTGGAATATTGATGAACGAATAAACAAGGCGGCACCACTTGCCCAGAAAATGGGTTCAGTTTGGTCGTATTGCCCTTTATCTTCTTCACACACATCAAATATTCTTCCTTTGCCAAATGGATAACCATACTTGTCTAACCAACCACCGGCTGCACCTGCATATTCAAATACTTTTTTATTATTGAATGAAAGGATTTTTGGTTGACAAGCTGCGATAGCTGAGTTACTTTCTAAAAGAGCAAACATTGGTTGCAACCAACCAGATTGAACTTCCACATCAGAATTCAGTAGTACATAATAATCTGCTTCTACCTGTTTTAAAGCTTCATTATATCCTTTTGCAAAACCATAGTTTTCGGTAAAGCGGATGATACGGATGTCAGGATATTTTGTTTCAAGAAAAGAAATGGAATCATCTGTTGAGCCATTATCAGCCACAACAATATTAGTATTGGAGCTTATTGATGTAAGTACAGATGGCAGAAATTTTTCGAGGTACTTTTGTCCGTTCCAGTTTAAAATTACAATAGCAATGTTGGAGGAGTGGCTCACTGAGGTGAAAATATTTATTCAAAAATAAGGGAAGCCGGTTTATCCGTGGTAAATTCGAAATATGATTCGGCAATTATTTAACTGGAGAACAGTATTGGCATTGATAGCAATATTAATTGTTAGCGGTACCATTATCTATTCGCAATACCTGGCTAAAAAAATTGCCAGGGAAGAAAAGCAAAAAGTAGAAGAATGGGTGAAAGCGGGGCAATCCCTCATCAGTAGTCCTGAAAATTCTGATACAAGGCTGGCTTCATTTATTTTAACGGAAAATAAATCCGTTCCCATTATCTGGACGAATGAAAGGGATAGCATTCTTGAGTATGTTAATCTTGATTCGGCTAAAGCAGCCCAAAGTAAATTATATGTAGAAAAAAAATTAAGCCAATTCAAATCGTTGCATTCAAAACCTATTGAATGGATTGATCCAAACGATTCTACAAGAGTTAACCGTTATTATTATGGAGAGTCAAAATTGCTGAATGAGGTTCGCTACTATCCCATTGTTCAGTTATGCATTGTTGTACTTTTCATAATCATTACTTTTCTATCGCTTAGAAGCAGCTACCGCTCCGTTCAAAACCAGGTGTGGACGGGAATGGCTAAAGAAACAGCTCACCAATTGGGGACTCCTGTATCATCATTGGAAGGCTGGGTGGAAATGCTGAAAGAAACAAAGGGCACTGAAAAAATAGTACAGGAGTTAGAGAAAGATGTTGATCGGCTCAGATTAGTTTCAGACAGGTTTGGTAAGATAGGAAGCACTCCACAGCTGGAAGATATTGACCTGGTGAAACAGATAAGCAATATGGTTGATTACATGAGAAAGAGGGCTCCGGGAAAAATTGTTTTCTCCATCAATATTAATGGGCCGCAGCAAATATTTGCCAAAGTATCTGCTCCATTATTTGATTGGGTAATTGAAAATCTTTTGAAAAATGCGTTGGATTCGATGGAAGGAAAAGGAAGTATTGGAGTTGAGATTACTGATGAAAAAAATATTGTCACCATTGACATTACCGATTCCGGTAAAGGGATCAGTAAACAAAATATTGCAAGGGTATTTAAACCCGGGTTTACAACTAAAAAAAGAGGGTGGGGGCTGGGTCTTAGTCTTTCCCGCCGCATCATTCAGCAGTATCATAAAGGAGAAATATTTGTAAAGCAATCAGAAATTGGAAAAGGAACAACCTTCAGAATTGTTCTGAAAAAATAATCGGCTTACATTTGCACTCCCTCAGGCCCGGGTGGCGAAATTGGTAGACGCACTACCTTGAGGTGGTAGCGCTGGAAACGGCGTGCTGGTTCGAATCCAGTCTCGGGCACAAAAAAAAACCAGCTGATTTTTAGCTGGCTTTTTTATTTAGAATAACAGGATAAGGTATTTAGCTATGCAGCTAATATTTTAAATCCAATAGTTGTAAGTGTCCCTTTGCCAGGACCGTCACTGGTAATATCAATAGTGCCTTCATGACTTTCTACTATTGCCCGGCAATTATTCAGACTATGGCCCGTGTCGTCAGATTTATCGGCAAGCCTGTTTCCATTATCTTTTACCTGTAATACCAGTTTGTTCGCATCGGTATATGCATTAATACAAATGGTTTTTTCATCTGGATTCGTTTCGAGGTCTTCAATACTGCTTTTAAGTACATTTAGCATGAGTTGCATCAGTTTAGTTCTGTCCCCTTTAATAAGAGGAAGGTCATCTGCAATATTCAGAGATACATTAACGGCTAATTTATCAACAGAGGAGAAAAGCATAGACAAGCTATCATTTATAATATTTTTCAGATTTGCCGGTTTTCTTTCTTTTGATTCATGACCGGTTATATATTGCCGCTGAATGCTGAGAATTTCTTCAATATTGGTAATGATACTCAGCTGTTCAGTAATCGATTTACTGATTTCTTCCTGGTTGCTCTTTTGTGTTTGCGCAATACCGATAAGCATTTTTATAACGGCATCTGCTTTGTTTTCTCCGATGGCTGTGGTTAAAGCTGTTTTTTGTTCTTCAAAAAACCGGCTAAGTTGTTGCAGGCTTTCCGAATTGTCTTTTTCCTGTAAACGTTTGATACGGGTAAGGTAAGAACCAAATCCAACTACTGCATTTCCAATATCATGCATTACATCGGAAGCTATTTCAAATTTTCCCTGTGCTACTGCTTTATCCAGTTGTGCTTCATGCTCTTGTTTTTCCAGCATTTTTACTTTTGTTATATCTCTCGACATGCCAAAAGTGCCTACTACTTCTCCATGTGGGTTTATCAATGGCAATTTAGTAGACGCAACCCATCGTTCAGAACCATCCTCTTTGGTTTCTTTTTCAATATAATCGATCTTCGGTGTTTTTGTTTTTTGGATTTCCTGCTCATCCTGGTAAGCCTCCATGGCATGTTGTTTGTCTTTAAAATCAAAATCAGATTTTCCAATCAGATCTTTAATTGAAGCATCGGGATTGTGGGCCAGGTGTTTACCTACCATATATTTACTTACACGAAGAAACTTACTTTCTTTGTCTTTAAAATAAATGGCATCAGGCATATTATCCATTAATGAATCCAGGTAATATTTTTCTTTTTCAAGACTTTCATTAAGGTCTTTTAATAAAAATTCATTCAATTTAGTTTCAGAAATATCCTGAAGTGCACCAATTGTACGACAAGGGATACCATTTTCATTTCGCAGTATGATAGCTTTCTCTTTTACATATGCGTATTCATCATTTGCTTTTAAAAAGCGATACTCACATGTCCAGCTATTTACATAGGGGTTTTCTTTTGCGACAAGAGTTGTTCTTGTAACATTTGCAATATCCTCCGGGTGAACTTTAGAAGCCCAAAAACTTACGGATGAGGTTTCAGGTGTGATATCATATCCAAATAAAGTGTGATAGCCATCGCCCCAAAAAACTTCATTTTCAGAATAATTCCGATCCCATATAGCATCAGAGGTAGCCTGTGCTGCATAGTGAAATCGTGTATTGCTTTCAATGGCGGCCTGCTCTTTTACTGCAAGCAGGGCTTCCATCTGGAGGCTTTCCATTTTTTTGGTTTGGACAATTTGTATTTCGCTGTATTTTTTAAGCAGATAGCTCCACAATCCGCAAATAAAAAATACTAATGCAGCCAGTAATATGTGCAAAATGAATCTTTCCAGTTCATAAGGACTTAAATTTTCGAAATAGGGGTTATCAAAATTTGCATTCTGATGATAGCCGAAAATGGAAAGATGTACTACCACAATGACAAAAAGAGGAATTTGTAATTTCCAATTTTGATACATAATTAAAATGGTGCTGCCTATGAAAGCAAAAAAATAAATTTCAAACATTCCATGCATCTGGTATATATACTGAGCCATGAAGAGGCCCATTATGCCGCTAAGCACATACTGATATAAATTTGTTTCAGGGATGCCAATTTTTACAGAATAGTAAATAAGAAGATAAATACATCCTCCGCCTGTCGCTATCAACCAGGTGTCGTAAAAAAAGGCACAGACAAACCCGCCCAGAAAATAAATAATGAGAAATTGGTTCGTCAACTTATCAGATCTCCTTTTTACCCGCTGCCTGAAAGGATCTGTATAGAAGCCTTGTTTTTTTTTGTTATCTGATATGGTTAATGAGGTTTTCATTTATTGTTCATATAAAGCGGTTTATATAATTATCTCCTATACTAATTTTTTAATGGTAAAAAAATAGTAAATACAGCACCGTGATCATTTTCTACTTTGATGTCTCCACCATGTGCTATAACGTATTGTTTTACTATTGCCAGCCCAAGACCGGTACCGTTACTTTTTTGTTTGGTAACGAAAGGTTCAAACAAAGTTTTAGCAATTTCAGGATGGATGCCAAGTCCATTATCACGGATAGAAATGGACACCTGATTAGCGCTTTTGTCTGTTTTAGCCGTAATATCCACACGGGGCTGAAATATTTTATTATCAATTAATGCATCTATGGCATTATTCACCAGGTTCATAATAATTCTTTTGAGCTTGCTTTCATCACCCTCTGCCATCAAGCCTTCAGGAACGTTTTTATGTATAGATACTGCTCCGTCTGTATTGCGTGATTCGGTTGATTTTAAAGCATTGTCAATTACTTTATTAAGGCTTACCGGAAGTTTTTTTACTGGGGTTTCTTTAATAAAATCAAGAAAGTCTTCAAATATTTCGGAAGCTTGCACACCACATTCGTCTATCATGTCGAGCCACTCACTTTCAGGATGTTCCTTCCGCATCATATCAGTTAACACCGTAATGTTTTTAATAGGTGAACGGAGGTCATGCATCATCATACTTACAGCTTTACCTACTGCTGACAGTTTTTCTTTTTGTAACAATTTTTCATGCAATTCTGCATTGTGTATTGCTTTAGCAGCATTAAGTACAAATAGTTTAAGCAAGTATAGTTTTTCCGTTTTTAATTGTTCATGATCTTTCAGTACGGCAAAAATTGAATAGTTGTTTAACCGTGCAAGTACCACATCACCGAGTTGTACTACTGAGCCATCAGCTACCTGGGCAGCTTTGACCTTGGCAATTAATTCCCTCAGATCTATTTTTTCTTCAATCGCACCAATCGAAAACATTTTTTCATATTCAGAATTGTCATGCAATTTTCCGAGCAATGCCATATCTGTTTCAACATAAGTAACCAATTGATCCAGAATATTTCGTAGTAAAGAGGCAAGATGTTGTTCATTAACCGTAATGGAGGAAATGGTTTCAATCAGTTTTTCGAGGTTGCGCAGTTTATTATAATCTGTTACTGCTTTGGTAGCCAGCTGTGTAATTTCTTCCGATGCGTATGGCTTGCAATGATATCCTACATTTTGTCCTGCTCTTGCTACAATATCATCAATGGAATTATCACTGAATGCCGTAACAAAAATGATTTCTGCTTTGGTATCAAATTTTCTTATTTGTTCGGCAGTTTCCATTCCATCCCATCCGGGCATACGCATATCTAAAAAGATAACGGCATAAGGGGAGCCTGCTGCCACAGATTTTTTTACCAGTTCAAGCCCTTCCATTCCATTGGAAGCTTTGTGTACGGTGAAGTTGGGAATATTATTGGCTCTTTTTAAAGACAAGGATGGCGATGGTGTGTCAAAAAGAATGCTGGCTGCCAGCCCTACACTTTCATTTTCGGGTGTGCTTTTCCTGGGCATCAGGATTTCTTCAATGTCATTTCTTACCATTTCCTCATCATCAATAACTAAAACGGCGGCATTTGTGGCTTCTTTCATAGTAGTGGATTTTTGTTTGTTGTGAATTTAAAAGCAGATTCGAAGTTTAGTTGGTTTAAATTTTAAATTTTATAGTTGTAAGTGCTCCCTTTCCGGGCCCTTCACTGATAATATCAATAGTGTTGCCAAAGCTTTCCAGTATTCCACGGCAATGATCCAGTCCTAAGCCTGAGCCAGAAGATTTGGTGGTAAACCCCCGGGTAAAAAGTTTCTGTCCGGTTGCATCGTCAAAGCCTTTACCACTATCTTTTATTTGTAATTCCAATATAACAGTATGATTGGTTATGCTGATCGAAATGGATTTATCAACTGCATAAATATCAATTGCCTCGATGCTGTTTTTAAGAATATTAAGTATCACCTGCATCAGTTTTGTGCGGTCCCCTTTAATTGAAGGCAGATCATCAGGAATGTCCTGTGAGACGGTAATACTTCTTTTGTTAAGCGAAGCAAAAACCATAGACATACAGTCTTTGATAATACTGCTCAGGTGTGTTGATCTTTTTTCCTCAGCCCCGTTGCCATTTACATATTGCCGGTGAATATTTAATATTTCCTGGATATGCGTAATAATAAGCTGTTGTTCTGTAATGGATTTACTTATATCGGCCTGGTTAGTTTTCTGTGTCTGCGCTATACCAGTAAGTATCTTCACTACTGCACCTGCTTTGGCTTCCCCTAAAGCACCAGAGATGGCAGATTGTTGCGTTTCAAAAAAGCCAACAAGATTTTTAAGATTTTCTGCATTATCCTGCTCAAGCGAATGCTTAATCCGGGTAAGGTAAGAGGAGAATCCAACAACAGCATTACCTATATCGTGAAGTACATTAGAAGCAATTTCAAACTTTCCTTGTACTACTCCTTTATCCAGGATGGCCTGCTGTAAAGCTTTGTCATTTCTGTACTTATCTGCTGTGTCATCAAAAGTTATAATTATGGAGTCGGGAGATATTTTGTTGACCAATAAATTAAAATGTCTTTCATTCTTTCCTGCCCCTGTAGTAAATGAAAAAACGGGTGATTCATTTGTAGCTATGTAGCCTGCCACATCAATAAATAGTTTGATTTTATCTGTCAGTTTAGGATCAACTGATGTTAATATGTCAAAAAGGTTGTTACTACTGATATCATGTGCAGATATTACAGGTGCCAGAACGGCTTCTCCTTTTATATTGAGATTGATAATCGCACCCTTCGTGTCTATTTCAGCCATGCCTGTAGTGGCATATTTCATAAACATGAAGAGTTTATCTTCTTTTTGGATCAGGTGGTTTCCCATGGATGGATCTTTTGTGAACAGCCCCGTAATGTGAGTATGATTTTTTCAACAGCAGGTGCTAAACCTTGTAAATCATTCCTTCATTTCTAATGGAGCCGTTCAGGACAAAATGGATTTTATACAAGCTGAACGATAATATTGCCTGATTATTCTTGTAATCTGAAAGAATTACAGGATGTATTCTAAGAAATAGAAGTAAGCATTTACCTGTCATACTGGTTTACACTTATACTCAAAAAAAACCGGCTAACTTTCTAATAAATAGGAATCTATACGTTTTAATGGCAGTAAGAATTCAGTATAACACTTATATACAAGCTATCCTTAATTATTACAGAGCACACCCACCACTATGAGAAAGTCATTATCGAAGAAGATTAATATTTTCTTATCTCTTGACCGTGAGATATTAAAAGGATATTATAATCCGCAGGATCCTGCTCCTCTGTATAAAAGGCAGTTAGGCCATGAATTTGAGCAATATCTTATGACATCTGCCCGCTCAACCAAGCGAAATTCCAACATCTATTATAGAATAAGTTACCGTAGTGAGTCGGACAAACAACATGCTGAGCCATTGATGTATGCCATACGCCGGCATTTTGCTGATGCAAAAGCAATACTGAAAAACGATTTTGAAAATTTCAAACGCAGAACTTACATGTTGCTTTTTATAACGTTATCGTTGGTAACGATATCTCATATACTTCTTCCTTATCTGTTTAAAGGTGGAGAAACAGCAGCACATTCAGCAATCAGCAATACACTGGATGTTTTTAGCTGGGTAATATTGTGGAAACCAATTGACCGGTTAATTTATTACTGGAACCCATTTTTAAAAGATATTGCTATGTTGGAAAAGCTGGAGAAAGGAGAAATAATCCTTACTGAAATAGAAGATTAAAATAGGTAAACCACTATTAAGAAAGAATTAAGCGAATATGAAAAAGTTTTATATCCTTTTTTTTGCAGGATTTATAGTTATCTCAGCATTATTATACATATCCATATGGTTGTTCTTTGGTGGGGTGGCCGTAATATTACTATCCACCATTTATCATTTCTATAATGCCAGAATGAAGGCTATGGATGCAAGTATTGAAGATTTAGAATCGCAGGTGGAAGAGTTGCAAGTTCAGCTTGACAGTTCATTGTTGAAAGAAGAGAAGGCAACTAAGGAGGCAGTACAAATAAGACAGGTAAAGCAGGAATTATTAACTATCATCAGTCATGAAATACGTACTCCTATGAATGGGGTATTAGGCATGAGTTTATTACTGGCAGATACGCCTTTGAATACGGATCAAAAAGAATATGTTGATACAATAAGACAAAGCGGTGAAAGCCTGCTTACAACAGTTAATGATATACTTGTTAATGATATACTTGATTTTTCAAAGCTTGACCGTAAAAACAAGAAGTTGGAATCTATAGATTTTGATTTGAGGGATACTGTGGAAGAGGTTCTGAACCTGTTCGCTGCTAAAGCAGGCAAAGCCGGATTAGATTTATTATATGATATAGATGATGACGTTCCGGTTCAACTATCAGGAGATAGCAAACGACTACGGGAAGTGTTGATGAACTTAGTTGAAAATGCTGTTAAGTTTACCCAGCGGGGTGAAGTACTGGTGAGTGTGCATTCGGTAAAGAATAATAGCACACAGCCTGAACTTAGATTTGAAGTCCGTGATAGTGGTGTTGGAATTTCAGAAGAACAGATGGAACAATTATTTTATGGTATTCCCGGAAAAGAATTTCAGCAGGAGGACGAACAGTCAGGTCTTGGTCTTGTTATATGCAGGAAACAGGTAGAGTTGATGGGTGGACAAATAGTAGCAAGAAGTAAGCAAGGAGAGGGCAGTACTTTTATTTTCAATATACCGATGAGCCGTAGCCTGAAACCTGCCCGCAATAGCACACCGCAGGAAAGTTTGACAGTACTTGCAGGCAAGCATATTCTGATAGTTGATGATAACACTACAAGCCGCAACATTCTTATTAAACAATTAAGGGCATGGGGTATATTACCGGTTGGTGCTAATTCTGGTATGCAGGCTCTTGATATTTTATCACAGAACAGCAACTTTGATTTGATACTTACAGACAAGGATATGCCACAGATAAATGGTTTGCAATTAACAAAATCAATAAAAATTAAATATCCGGTAATTCCTGTTGTGTTACTTAATTCGGCTGGTGACGAAGATTATAAACAAGAACCCGGCTTGTTTGCATACGTAATAACAAAACCAGTAAGGCTGCATACACTGCAGGATGATATTCTTGCTGTATTTACTAAACCTGTTACAATTGAACAAAAAACTGAACCGGAAAAATTAGAAAAAAATTTTTCTCAAAAATATCCGCTACGAATATTGATTGCCGAAGACAACCTTATCAATCAGAAAATAGCCATGAAAATCCTGACGAAACTTGGGTATCAGCCTAAAATAGCCAACAATGGCAGAGAAGCATTGGAAATGTCAGGGCAGGAACAATATGATATCGTACTGATGGATGTGCAAATGCCTGAAATGGATGGATTGGAAGCTACAAGAATGATAAGAAGTAGTCTGTCATTGCAACCTGTTATTATGGCGATGACGGCAAACGTAATGCAGGGCGACAGGGATTTATGTATGCAGGCCGGTATGGATGATTATATCAGTAAACCAATTAACCTGGATGAATTATTGAGCCATCTTGAAAAATGGTCATTAGTAATTGCAGAAAGACAGAAAGTTTGATAAAGTAATTCAGACTTTTTATTGTCCAAAAGTATAGCTGTATTCAATTTTGCCGGTAAGCTCTTTATCATCATTAAAAAGGGCTTCTTTTGTTTTAAGACCTTTTGCATCAAAAATATACCGCCATATAAGATAGCCGAGGTTACGGCTTGATGTCGTCGTTATTTTCTGTATAACCCGGTCATTTTCATCATATTCAAACATAAAATCCGGTAATAGTTTTTTTAATTTGGTGTTGTACCTCACCACATCAGTCATTCTGTTTTTATCGTCATAATAGTAATACAGATAACCTGTTTCTACTCCTTTTCTGAAGGTTTTTTCTTCTGCGGTATTACCATTCTCATCAGTTATAAAACGTATTTCAAGGCTATCGGCTGTGTTCGCAGCAGCAGAAATAATTATGCGCCACATTTTTTCTGGCTTATCAGATGAATTATACAACCACAGATGTGTTTCAGTTTGATTAAAATCATTGGCCGGGTCTTTTACGGTATTCTGTATTCTTGTTATTTTTCCTGCACCATCATATTCGTAGCTGGTAGTACTTTGTATGCCTGATGATGAATCTGTGCTGCTGATTAGCTTTGCCTGGTTATCGTAACGGTTATAGACAACAGTTTTGCTCAGGTTGCTGATAGTAGAATTTTTTAGTACCATTCCATTTTCCTTTACCTCCTGAAATTCAGAAAAATTATTTTCTTTTACTCCCTGCTTGTTATAACCGGTAGCGGATACAGTTTTCACCTTGTTGGCTTTGTAAGTTTGCATCTGCCGGTTGGCTTCTTCTGTGCCAACAATATCATTGAAATAGTACTGTGCCTGGAGGTTTAGAGAAATCAGAAAACAAAGGGGAAGGATAAAGTTTTTCATACCGCGTGATATTGTTTTGCACATCAAAAGTACTTGAATTGTTCAGTAACGAAAAAGAAAGAAGTCTTGTATTTTTTGTACTTATTTTTAGGAAAAATTTACAGTGTCTCATATACCTGAACGGAAAGAGAAGGATTGTTTGAATTGCGGTACAATTGTAGAGGGTAAATATTGCCATAATTGTGGGCAGGAAAATGTCGTGCCGAAAGAAACTTTCTGGCACATGGCTACCCATTTCTTTTATGACATCACCCATTTCGACAGTAATTTCTTTCATTCAGTACACCACCTTATTTTTAAACCAGGGTTTTTATCTAAAGAGTATATGCTGGGCCGCCGGGCCAGTTACCTGCATCCTGTAAAGATGTATGTATTTTCATCCGCTATTTTCTTTTTGTTGTTTTTTAGTTTTTTTAAGGAAAACGGGGGAATCACTTTTGATGCAGCAAAGCCACTTGATTCTAAACAAAGGACTGAATATGTAAAAAAACTGGAGGGTAGGCTAAAAAAAGATACAGGTAATGTAAAGTTGCAGGCTGTACTGGCATTGGCAAAAGATACAAGTAAACCATTTGCAGAAAAAAATTATTACAGAGAAGATGGACTGTCTATCAGTTTTACAAATGGGAGGTATAAAAACTTTGAAGAGTACGATTCGATTGAGAAAACACTGCCGCCAGATAAAAGAGATGGATGGATAATGCGAAGACTGGAAAAAAAACAACTTGAACTAAACGAGAAATATGGAGAAAATCCTAACGAGGCAGCTAAAAAATTAGTTGAAGGTATTTTGCATCGCTTACCTTATATGTTGTTTGTTTCACTTCCTCTTTTTGCATGGATTCTTAATTTAGTTTATGTCCGGAGAAAGCAATTCTATTTTGCAGACCACGGGGTGTTTACTATCCATCTCTATGTTTTCAGTTTTATTATTTTGTTGCTTGTATTCAGCCTTGGTAAACTTGAAGAAGCAACCGGCTGGAATTTTATGAGTATACTTATTGCTATCTTGTTTTTTGTCTTATTTTTTTACCTCTATAAAGCCATGCGTAAGTTTTACGGGCAAAAACGGGGTAAGACGTTTCTTAAATTTATTTTAGTCAGTGTCCTGTCTCTTATTATGATGACGATACTATTTTTAATATTTATGTTCTTCTCTGCCGTTACACTTTAATATTAAGTCTATGAATACAAAACCGGGAGATGCTTTTTTAAGATTGGTTGGAATAATGGATGACCTTAGGGAAAAATGCCCGTGGGATAAAAAGCAAACAATCCAAACACTACGTCAATTAACTATCGAAGAGACCTATGAATTAGCAGATGCAATCACTGATGAAGATTGGACAGGGATAAAAGAAGAACTGGGTGATTTGTTATTACACATTATCTTTTATGCAAAAATCGGCCAGGAGAAAGAAAAGTTCCGGCTTGAAGAAGTGATTAATGGGGTTTGTGAAAAACTCATTGCCCGCCATCCGCATATCTACGGCGATGTAAAAGTGGAGAATGAAGAAGATGTTAAACGGAATTGGGAAAAGCTTAAACTGAAAGAGGGGAAAAAATCTGTTTTGGGCGGTGTTCCACCTTCTTTGCCCTCAACTGTAAAAGCGATGAGGCTGCAGGAAAAAGCAAAGCAGGTAGGCTTTGAATGGGATAACAGGGAGCAGGTTTGGGAGAAAGTGGAAGAAGAAATAGCTGAGTTAAAAGAAGCAATAGCCGGAGGCCAACAAGAGAAAGTGGAAGACGAATTTGGGGATGTTGTATTCTCTTTAATTAATTATGCACGGTTTTTGCAGGTAGATGCCGAAAATGCCCTGGAAAAGACAAACAAGAAATTCATCCACCGGTTTACACAGATGGAACAAGCCGCTTTGCAAAATGGCAAAGACTTAACTAAAATGACCTTACAGGAAATGGACGCCATCTGGAACACCATCAAACAAAGGCAACAGGATAAGTGAAGCCACTCTTTAAAAATATCTTTTTAAGTAAATATACATTGCTGATAGTGTCGGCAATTCTCTTTGCCTTTTCTTTTTTTTTTAATAAGCTTTATAGCAACAGATTATCTGTAGCACAAGAAGTAAGGCTGGCAGAAAAATATTTAAACCGCCAGCAGGTAGATTTTACTACTTTCCTTAAAGACACTTCTTTAATCAATCGTCTGTTTAATGGTACTGAAACACTTAATGAGTTTTCTCATCTTTCCTCCCGGCAATATGGTATTTTCCTGTATTCGATGAATGTGTTTGGCACTGTGGATATGAAATTCTGGAGTGATCAACTGATAGTACCACCGGCTGATATGATACCGGAAAGTGATGGCGAATATTTTCTGCACCTGTCCAATGGATGGTACTACACCATTAAAAAAACAATTTCTGAAAGCAATGAAACTGGCAAAGTGCTTTCATTTGCGATGATCCCTGTGCGGTCCCAATTTTTTATAGAGACAGATTACCTGCCTAAACGATTTGCTTACAGTGCCACGGCAGATAAAAGGGTCATCATCAGTGATGAGGTTACGGAG